>DAICZO010000179.1 GCA_027311125.1 Acidobacteriaceae bacterium | reverse complement strand
CCATGCCTCCTATGCGAACCATATCGACGCACACATCAACGATCAGTATCGAACCCTTCATGGGTCGCTACGTTTTTTGCACAATATTGTTCGCTTTCCGGGGTGTGGGGTATTTGAGCCGGGGGCTTCGTGGGTGCTGCGGGACAGGACCAGTGGTGCGTTGGTCGGGATGGTGTTGTGTTCGCGGGTAGCGGGGGATGTGGCGCATATCACCCAGATCTGTATTGCTGAGGAGCATCGCGGGCGGGGACTGGGTAAGGCGTTACTGCGTCACTGCGTTACGCATCTGGCTCAGGCCGGGTACTCTGCGATTACCCTGACGGTGACGGAAGAGAACCAGCCCGCCGTAAGACTCTACGACGAACTGGGCTTCTCGACGAGGCACCGGTTTCATGCGATGGTGCTGGATAAGAACAAAGGTTAGGCCGTTGTACGACGGGCTGGTTACTCGACGTGATAGTTGGGCGCTTCGCGGGTGATGATGACGTCGTGGACATGGCTTTCGCGTAGACCCGCGTTGGAGATGCGGATGAAGCGCGCATTTTGCTGCAGTTCGGTGATGGTTCCGCAGCCGAGGTAGCCCATGCCGGAGCGTAGTCCACCGACGAGTTGGTAGACCATGGCTTCCAGGGGGCCGCGGTGGGGTACACGGCCCTCGATGCCTTCGGGGACGAACTTGGCCAGGCGGTTCTGGGTGGCACCCTCTCGGGCGGTGAGGGAGGGACGTTCTCCGGCGGAGATCTCGTTCATATCCTCTTTGCCCTGGAAGTAGCGTTCGCCTGAGCCCTGCGCCATAGCGGAGAGGGAACCCATGCCGCGGTAGGCCTTGAAGGAGCGTCCCTGGTAGAGGATGGTCTCACCGGGGCTTTCGTCCACACCGGCGAAGAGGGAGCCCATCATGACGACCGAGGCTCCTGCGGCGATGGCCTTGGTGACGTCACCGGAGTACTTGATGCCACCGTCCGCGATGACGGAGATGCCGCGGTCGTTGGCTGCGCGATAGGCCTCGGCGATCGCGGTGATCTGGGGCATGCCTGCTCCGGTGACCATGCGGGTGGTGCAGATGGAGCCGGGACCGATGCCGACCTTGATGGCGTCTGCACCGGCGTCGATGAGGGCCATGGCGCCTTCGTAGGTGGCGACGTTTCCGGCCAGGAGATCGACGTGAGGGAAGTGCTTCTTGACCTCGCGGACGGCCTCGAGTACGCGGGAGGAGTGTCCGTGAGCGGAGTCGATCGCGAGAGCGTCGACGCGAGCGGCGACGAGTTCTGCCGCGCGCTCCAGGAAGTCACCGGTGGCGCCGATGGCGGCAGCTACGCGGAGGCGACCCTGGGAGTCCTTGGATGCATTGGGATACTTGAGCTTCTTCTGGATGTCCTTGACGGTGATGAGGCCTTTGAGTTCGAAGTCGTCGTTGACGACGAGTAGCTTCTCAACACGGTGCTGGTGGAGGATGTGCTCGGCTTCTTCAAGGGTGGTTCCTACGGGGACCGTGATGAGGTTGGTCTTGGTCATGACCTCGTCGATCTGGAGGTCGGTACGGGAGACGAAACGGAGGTCGCGGTTGGTGAGGATGCCGACGAGTTTTTTGTTTTTGGTGACGGGGACACCGGAGATTTTGTAGCGGCGCATGACCTCGAGGGCGGCGGAGATGGGCTGCTCCGGGGTGATGGTGACGGGGTCTACGATCATTCCGGACTCGGAGCGTTTGACCTTGTCGATCTCACCGGCCTGCTGCTCGATGGTGAGGTTGCGGTGGACCACCCCTAGCCCTCCCTGCTGGGCCATGGCGATCGCGAGGCGTGACTCGGTTACGGTGTCCATGGCGGCGGACATGAGGGGGGTGTTGAGGGTGATGCGTTGGGGGAGGCGGGTCTGGGTGCTGACCTGGGTGGGGACTACGTCGCTGTATGCGGGGACGAGGAGAACATCGTCGAAGGTAAGGGCTTCCGGGATAGGGGAGTTGATCATAAGTTGAGGGCCGGGCTCTGGGACTGGAGGTTGAGTCTTTATGGCAACGGTTGATCGATTGTAGAGTCGGGCAGGATGGAGAGCAAATTGGCGTTGATATTCGCATACCTCCCCCCTCTGGGTGTTTTTGTGCAAAGTCTTCATTCTTTTAGGCTTAGGCTTGGACTTGAAAGGCAAAGTCTTGATTGTAAATGGGTTATCGGTAAAGTCTTGATTGCAGGTGGTTTAGCAGGATTGGTTGGTGTCGCGGCGGTACGGGCAAGAACTGGCAAGGACTGGGCAGCGGGGATCGGTAGAGGCCTACCTTCCCACACATCCCGCGATGGTGCTGCGGTATGTATGGGGCACCCGGTTCCGTTGAGTTAGAGATTGTTTCTTTTTAGTTAGCGCGTGTGGCGATTTGATCCCATGTCTCAGAAGCGAGACATGGGGCACCCAGAGTATGGGAGAGGTTAGACCTGGGGCCCGGGATTAGGTTTGGGGATGGTGGGGATTGGGTGGTGTGTTTTTGATTGCTGATTTAATTCTACGGGTTTGGGTGGAACTGATTGT
>DAICZO010000056.1 GCA_027311125.1 Acidobacteriaceae bacterium | reverse complement strand
GCCCATGGTGGAGAGGCGGATGAGGTCGAAGGGGGGGACGGCACCGCTGGCTCCTCCGAAGAGGACCATGACGCCGCGGGGACGGAGGCAGGTGAGCGAGGCCTCGAAGGTGGACTTGCCTACGGAGTCGTAGACCACGGGGAGGCCACGGTCGCGGGTGAGGCGGCGGACCTCAGCGGCGAAGTCCTGCCGGGTGTAGAGGATGACTTCGTCGGCACCGGCGGCGCGCGATAAGGCAGCTTTTTCTTCGGTGGAGACAGTGGTGAAGACGCGGGCGCCGAGAGATTTGGCGATCTGGGTGAGAAGGAGTCCAGTGCCACCGGCTCCGGCGTGGATGAGGACTTCGTCGCCGCGCTGGATGGGGTAGGTGGAGTGGGCGAGGTAGTGGGCGGTCATGCCCTGGAGGATTGCCGCAGCGGCTTGCTGGGTGGTGAGGGAGGCGGGTATGGGCACGAGGCGGTCGACGGGCGCGAGGGCAAACTGGGCGTAGGTGCCGGGGATGCCACACCAGGCGACGCGGTCTCCGGTCTGGACGGTGTTGACGCCGGGACCGATGGCGGCTACGGTTCCGGCGGCTTCCTGCCCGAGGGTGTACGGGAGCGGGGCGGGATAGCGGCCTTCGCGAAAGTAGGTGTCGATGAAGTTGACGCCGGAGGCTTCGATGCGGATGAGGGCCTGTCCGGGTCCGGGAGTCGGAATGGGTATCTCACTCAGGGTGAGGACATCCGTGGAACCGGTGGTGAAGATTTGGATAGCTTGCATGATGCGGATGCTCCTTCAAGGCAGAAGTGATTCAGGTTGCCGACTCGACCGGACACAAGTTATTGGAAGAGCATACCTGATGCCTCGGGACGCATTGGACTGACCACTGAGCCGGCTGGAGTGGAAGAGTGAATATCAGGGGAGGAGGGTGGGGTGACTGGCGGCGTGATGGGCTGGTCGGAGCAGCAGGAAGGTGGCTAATGCCAGCAGTGCGAGCGCTGCGGCGAGGAGGAATACCAGACGGGCGTGGGTTGCCCAGAGGAGTCCGGCGCATAGTGAGGCGGGTAGGTAGCTGACTCCGGTGATGGAGTTGTAGAGGCCAATGGCAGTTCCCCGTTGTCGGGGCTCTACGTCGGCGATGAAGGCCTTGGTTTGGGCTTCGTCGATGGCAGCGAAGGCTCCGTAGCCGATGAAGAGCAACAAAACCTCGGTGCGGGTGGTGGCGAAGGCGAAGCCAAGGCAGGTGCCAAAGTAGAGAAGATAGCTGAGCGCCAGGATGCTGGTTCGTCCGATGCGGTCGCCGATGGCTCCGGCGATAGGGGCGGCAATGACGGAGGTGATGTTGATGAGTGCGTAGAGAAGAGCTACCTCGCGGATGGCGAAGCCTATGGAGCGGGCACGCAGCAGGAGGAAGCCGAAGCTGAAGTAAGCGAGCGAGAAGATGGCGGCAGCGACAAGATAACGTTTGAAGCCGTAGCCGAGCGACTTCCAGTTGGCAAAGAGGTTTTTATGCGGCTGAGGTTGGGCAGGGCGGTCCTTGATACGGCTGAGGACGAAGATGCTGAGCAGTGCGGGCAGGATCGCAAGCAGAAAGAGGAGGCGAAAGGCAGATGGGGTCTCTCCGCGCCAGTTGAGTAAGGCGTAGGCGATGAGCGGGCCGAGGACGGCACCGGCTTTGTCGAGGGCTTTGTGGACCCCGAAGGAGAGTCCGCGGACGTCGTGGGTGGCGATCTCCGAGATCCAGGCATCACGCGGCGGGCTACGAAAGCTTTTACCGATGCGTTCGATGATGCGAAAGAGGCCGAGCGCGAGGATTGAGTTCGCGACGAGCAACATGAACTTGGCCACGGTGGAGAAGCTGTAGCCGAGAATGGTGAAGGCTTTTCGTTTGCCGGTTCGATCGGAGGCCCAGCCGGCAGCGAAGTCCAGTGAGGATGCGGAGAAGTCGGCGAGGCCTTCGACCAAGCCCAGCAAGGAGGCGGACGCTCCCGCGATGACGGTAAAGACGATGGCGAATACGGAGAAGATCATCTCGGAGCTGATGTCCGTGAGGAAGCTGACGAGGCCGAGCTTGAGGATGTCTGGATCGACACCGAACTTGATCTTCATACGCGACGGCCCGACGCACGCTGGAGGCCTACTGGGAGAGTATTCCAATGGAGTGCGTGGCGCTGGGGAAACTGCGATGCCCCAGCAAGGGTGACACTAACAAGTGATGATGGGTAGGAAGACGGGGCGCGCGGTTATTGCAGCAGGCTCTCTTCGGAGCGAAGGCGCAGGATGCGCTCGACGGCGTAGGGAGCGCGGTGCGAGGCGGTATGGAAGTGCCGGACCTGCAGTTCGCCGAGTAGCCCGATGCCGATCATCTGGACGCCGGCGAGGATAAGCACCGAGGCGAGGATGAGAATGGGGCCGTGGAGGAGCATGACGTGCTGACCGGTGATGAGCTTGAGCACGAGCATCCAGAAGGCGAGGCCGGTTCCGGTGAGGACGCCGAGCGCGCCGATGGAGCCAAAGAAGTGCAGCGGACGCGTCATGTACTTGAGCAGGAAACGGATGGTGAGGAGATCGAAGAAGACGCGGAAGGTACGGGAGATGCCGTAGTGGCTGTGGCCGTACTCGCGTGCGGGGTTGGAGATGGGAATCTCGCAGATGCTGGCGCCGTACCAGGAGGCCAGAGCGGGGATGAAGCGGTGCATCTCACCGTAGAGCGGGATGTTCTGGATGACTTCGCGACGATAGGCCTTGAAGGTGGTACCAAAGTCGTGGATGTTGACGCCGCTGAGGGCAGCCATCAGCCAGTTGGCGCAGCGTGAGGGGATGCGGCGGAGGATGAAGTTATCACCGCGCTGGCTGCGCCATCCGCTGACGACGTCGTAGCCCTCTTCAAGTTTGGCAAGGAAGCCGGGGATCTCGTTGGGGTCGTGCTGGAGGTCGCCGTCCATGGCGAGGACGAATTCGCCCTGGGAGTGATCGAAGCCTGCGGCGAGGGCGGAGGTCTGGCCGAAGTTGCGGCGGAGCTTGATGACCAGAACGCGAGAGTCTACGGCTGCGATCTCTTCGAGGAGACGGTAGGTGCGGTCGCGTGAGCCATCGTCGACGAAGACAAGTTCGAAGGTTTCGCCTACGGTCTCCATGACGGCTTTGAGGCGGTCGTAGAGCGCAGTTACGTTCTCTTCTTCGTTGTGGAACGGGACGACGATGGAGTACTTGGGCACGTTGTGATCATACTCTTTCCGACACACTTTATATGACGTCGAGGCTGCACTTAAGGGTGCAGAAACTAGAGAGGAACGCTGAGGAAGAGGAGGAATGCTGCGTTTGCGTGCTGCGGTAACGTAACGAAGTAGTAACGGGCGCAGTTGTGGATTGTTGCGCTGAAAGCGTCACGGCGAGGGATGATGGTGGTGTAGAGAAAGCGCTTGCAGGTGCGGGCGACGATCATGGTTGTTATCATGAATTTCCGAGGCAGAGTTCAAGAAGCCTCCAATGCAGACGCAACGCGGGATAAGCGAAGATGGGAAGACGGATAATCGGTATCGTTTTGATCGTGGCGGTGGTGGCGTTTCTGTATCTCGGATACACGAGCTACGACGCGAAACGAGCCGGTGCGAGCGGGGATGTGTACTCGAACGATCCGGTGCGGAGCGGGGATAAGAGCGACAAGAGCAGTGCGGATACGAAGCCAGCGAGTGGGAGTGGTGGATCGAGCGCGGCGACGGTGGTTTACCCGAGTTCGACTCCTCAGACAGCGATTACAGATCAGCCGTCACAGGATGCACAGCCCGCGACGGCACCGGCGGCGGTCCCGGGGAGCGATACGATCAGCCCTAATCCTCCCAATGGAATGGCGTTCAGCGGCAGCGGCAAGTACCAGGTTTACCGACAGGGTAACTTGACCTGGCGGCTGAATACCGAAACGGGACAGGCGTGTATTTTGTTTGCCACGGACGAAGAGTGGAGCAAGCCCAAGGTGTATCGGGCAGGATGTGGCAGCCGGTAGGGCTTTGGCAAGGTTGAACGAGATAGGAATGCCTGCTGGGATGACTCCAGCAGGCATTTTATTTTTGAGTACGGTTAGACCAAGTGCCAACGGCTGCTAGCTGGAGGCAATGGTGGAGGCGATGAGCGTCCATTGTCCGGCGTTGTTGAAGAGCAGACCGTGAACGCGGAGGGTGGTGCCAGCAGGAATGGTCGTGGTGCTTTCGACGTTGGTTCCGGTTTGCTGGTAGACGAGGATGCTGGTTGCGCCGGTAAGGGTGGTGAAGGCGCAGCCGGGCATGAGGGTAAGGGTGAAGGTGGAGGCAGTAGCCGGTACGATGGCGACGTTGGTGGTTCCGCGGGCACCTTGCTCCTGAAGACGGATCTCCGAGGCGGCGATGGTTCCGGTGCTGGTGGTTCCGCTCACGGTTAGACCAGAGTCACTGATGGGGAGGACGCTCTGGCCGACGTAGATGTTGTTGGCGTCGAAGAGCGGTGTGAAGGGGAGATGAGTGAGGTCAATGCGGTCGTCGTCGATCTCGAAGCCTGTGGTGGATGCGATGTCGACGATGACGGTCTGGGAGAGGTAGTCGGTGTTAATGCTGGCACCGGCACCATTCTGCATGACGAGGGTGAGTTGGGTTGCGGGCTTGCCGGTGACGGCGGTGACGATGCCTCCGCCAATGATGCCACCAGCGTTCATTCTGGAGCGCACGCGGGTGGCGAGGTAGGTGCCATCGGGTTGCAGGGTTGCGGTGACGAGTACGCCCATACCGGTTCCGAGCATGGCCATGGTGCTGATATTGCCCTGGAACTGAGTGGCGCTACTGATTTTGAAGGTGAAGGTGTTGGTCGCCTGAAGGGGGATGATGGTGAAGCCGTTGGCGGAGGTGCTGCTGACGACGCCCATCATCTGTTGCATGCCGCCGTAGCGGGCATCGTTGCCGTTGCCTGAACCCTGAGTTCCGGTAGAGGTATGGAACTGGGGGCTGAACTGCAGGTTGCCGCTGCTGTCCATGGTGACGGAGTTCTCAAGATCGAGATCGAAGTTGAAGGCGAGCGGCGTGGTGCCGAGGGTGACGCTGGAGGCGAACGGAATGGTGGCACTGATGGGTCCGTTGATGGTCTTCTGGACGAGTGCCTTGGTGGTTGGATCGAGATAGGTGACTTTGCAGGAGGCCACGGTGATGGTGGCTCCGGTATAGGTTCCCTGAGGCGCGGAGATGAGCGCGATGGGTTCCATGGTGCCGAGGCGGTGGATCATCTCGACCGGGGTGGGGGCGTTGCTGATGGAGACGGAGCCACTGTTGCTGTTGAGCGCCATGGTGGAGACATTCATAGAGAAGGCCAGCATCCAGTCAGCCGGGGCATCGCCTAAATTGATCTGCACGGCGGTGCTGCCGGGGGTTGGGG
>DAICZO010000053.1 GCA_027311125.1 Acidobacteriaceae bacterium | reverse complement strand
CCCCAACCTCTGTGGTCTCCGTCGCCGCCCCAACGGCCGCGATAACCACCCCATCCACCGTCTTCGCCGCCCCATCCGCGACCGTACCATGGGCCAGCACCGATGAAAGCACCGCCGTTGAACCACTGCGGTCCGTAGTAGCCATAGGGAGCACAGGTGTAGGGGGCATATCCGTAGTAGCCGTACTGGCAGACCGGGGGAGCCTCATCATAGTCTCCGTCACCGCCGCCGATGTTGATGCCGAAAGAGATTTGTGCGTGAGCCGCCGGGGTTGACATGACGATGAAGCCAACGATTGCGAAGAGTGCGAAGTACTTGAGGCTGCGCATGGTATTACTCCTAACTGGCCCTGCCCGTATGCCGCATGATGGTGCGATGCGGGCTGTTGGATATGGACGCTTGCGTTCGCGTCTGCTTCCTAGTAGTTGAAACACCAGATTATCGGAAAAGTATCGCTGGAGTCGACCTGGCGATGTGTGCGCAGGTTGGTGGCGGAGTTGATGTGTGGCTTGGGAGCGAGAGACGAAACAGCCCGGCATGGGTGGGCCGGGCTGCTTCGGGTTTGGTGGAGTTGTGGTTTCGATTGCATGATGACGTTGGACTGACGGGATCACGCCAGTCCAAAGCGATCAGGCCAAGTCAAAGCGGTCGAGGTTCATGACCTTGGCCCATGCTGCAACGAAATCGTGCAGGAACTTCTGCTGCGAGTCGGTGGAGGCATAGACCTCGACGAGGGCGCGGAGTTGGGAGTTGGAGCCGAAGATGAGATCGACCAGGGTTCCCGTCCATTTGAGGTGACCGGTTGTCCGGTCATGCCCCTCCAGGACGCCAGCCACGGTGGCGGACTTCTGCCAGGTGGTGTTCATGTCGAGGAGGTTGACGAAGAAGTCGTTGGTGAGGGTACCGGGGCGCTGGGTGAAGACGCCAAATTCGGAGTGGCCGAAGTTGGTGTCGAGCACACGCAGGCCACCGATGAGGACGGTCATCTCGGGCGCGGTGAGGGTGAGGAGGTTGGCCTTGTCGAGCAGGAGGTCGGGCGCGAACGACTCGTGACCCTTGCGGATGTAGTTGCGGAAGCCATCTGCGACGGGTTCGAGTACGGCGAAGGAGTGGATGTCGGTCTGCTCCTGCGATGCGTCAGTACGTCCTGGCGAGAAGGGTACCTGGACTTCGTGGCCGGCGAGTCTGGCTGCGTGCTCGATGGCTGCGCCACCGCCGAGCACGATGAGGTCGGCCAGCGAGATCTGCGTACCACCGGTGTGCGCGGTGTTGAACTCCTTCTGGATAGACTCCAGGGTGTCGAGCACCTTGGCGAGTTCGACGGGCTGGTTGGCCTCCCAGAACTTTTGTGGAGCAAGGCGGATGCGCGAGCCGTTGGCCCCGCCGCGCTTGTCGCTGCCGCGGAAGGTGGACGCGGACGCCCAGGCGGTGGTGACGAGTTGGGAGACGGAGAGACCGGATGCGAGGATTTTGGCCTTGAGGGCTGCGATCTCCGCATCGCCGACGAGGGGATGATTGACGGCGGGCGTGGGATCCTGCCAGATGAGGGGCTCAGCGGGAACGAGAGGGCCGAGGTAGCGCGAGATGGGGCCCATGTCGCGGTGCGTCAGCTTGAACCATGCCTTGGAGAAGGCGTCGGCGAGTTCCTGCGGATTTTCGAGGAAGCGGCGCGAGATCTTCTCGTAGATGGGGTCCATGCGGAGCGAGAGATCGGTGGTGAACATGATGGGTGCGTGGCGACGGTTGGGGTCGTGGGCATCGGGCACCGTGTTGGCTGCGGCGGCGTCCTTGGGGGTCCACTGGTGGGCTCCGGCGGGACTCTTGGTCAACTGCCACTCGTAGCCGAAGAGGTTTTCGAAGTAGTTGTTGTCCCAGGCGATGGGGTTCTTGGTCCATGCGCCTTCGAGGCCGCTGGAGATGGTGTCTACGCCTTTGCCGGTGCCGAAGGTGTTCTTCCAGCCGAGGCCCTGCTCTTCGATGGGAGCGCCCTCGGGTTCGGGGCCGACGTATTTATTGGGATCGGCGGCGCCGTGGGCTTTGCCGAAGGTGTGTCCGCCAGCGATGAGGGCGACGGTCTCTTCGTCGTTCATGGCCATACGTGCGAAGGTCTCGCGGATGTCCTTAGCTGCGGCGATGGGGTCGGGATTGGCGTTGGGGCCTTCGGGGTTGACGTAGATGAGTCCCATCTGGACGGCGGCGATGGGGTTCTCCAGTTGACGGTCGCCGGAGTAGCGCTCGTCACCGAGCCACTTGCCTTCGGGGCCCCAGTAGATGCTCTCTTCCGGCTCCCAGATGTCGACGCGTCCGCCAGCGAAGCCGTAGGTTTTGAAGCCCATGGACTCGAGCGCGACGTTGCCGGTGAGGATGATGAGGTCTGCCCAGGAGAGTTTGCGGCCGTACTTCTGCTTGATGGGCCAGATGAGGCGACGGGCTTTGTCGAGGCTGACGTTGTCGGGCCAACTGTTGAGCGGGGCGAAACGCTGTGCTCCGGAGCCAGCGCCGCCGCGGCCGTCGGCGATGCGGTAGGTGCCGGCGCTATGCCAGGCCATACGGATAAAGAAGGGGCCGTAGTGGCCGTAGTCGGCAGGCCACCAGTCCTGGGAGGTGGTCATGAGGGCACGAAGATCTTTGATGACAGCATCGAGATCGAGGGTCTTGAACTCCTGGGCGTAGTTGAACGCTTCGCCCATGGGATTGGCGAGGGGGGAGTGCTGGCTCAAGAGCTTGAGGTTCAGTTGGTTTGGCCACCAATCTGAGTTGGATCGGGTTCCAGCCATGGCTGCGTTACGGGCATCGGGCGACATGGGGCACTTGGGTTCGTTTGACAAGGTTCTCTCCTCGGTACATTCGCAGTTTATCAGTCGATGCGGTGTAAATTTGCGGTCTCGATCGATAGGTGGAGTGAGTCTTGTTGATGGTATCCATCAGGTGGAGATGAGGGGTAGGTTGGCTGCTTCCCAGGCTGCGATGCCTCCGGCGAGTTCGATGAGATTGGTGATGCCGTTCTGGTTGAGGATGCTGACGGCGATGGAGGATCGATAGCCGCCGGCACAGTGGACGGCGACTCTGCGGGTGCGGGGAACTTCGGCGATGAGGTCGGGCAGGTGGGCGAGGGGGAGGTTGATGCTGCCGCTGAGGTGTTTTGCGGTCCACTCGGCGGGGGTGCGGATGTCGATGACCAGCGGCGGATTGCTGGAGGCGAGTTCGTCGGCGAGGGTGGCGGCACTGACTTTTTCGGTGGTGCGGATGAGGTCTGGTCGAGCGGCGAGGGCTCCCATGCCGTCCTTGAGGTAGCCCTTGACGTGGTC
>DAICZO010000051.1 GCA_027311125.1 Acidobacteriaceae bacterium | reverse complement strand
ACATCCAGAAGAGCACCAGCCGCCGGCCATTGATTATGCCGGTGATTCTGGAGCTGTAACGGCTTGCGTGAAGCGAAGCCCCCGGAAGGAATGCTGGTTGAGATTCCCTCCGGGGGCTTTGTCGTTGGAGGCGGGGCGGATTGCCACCGAGGAGATGCGCCACCGGCCACGACAGCAGGCAATGACAGCAGGCGATGACAACAGACGATGATAGATACTTGGAACGATGCAGCGGGAGACAGGCGTGAGCGATTCGGTGAAGCAACTGGTGAGTTTGGAAGAGATCAGGGCGGCGCAGCAGCGTATCGCCGGGGTAGCGGTGCGGACGCCGCTGTATCGTCTGGAGCGGGCGCGGCTGCGGATGGCCCGACACCCGGAGCCAGTTTTCGATCTGTATTTGAAGGCCGAGAGTGAGCAGCCGATTGGCAGCTTCAAGCTGCGCGGCGCCTACAACATGGTGGCGCAGCTACCGCCGGAGGTGCTGCGGCGCGGCGTGATTACCTACTCCAGCGGGAACCATGCGCAGGGGGTGGCGTATGCGGCGCGCGCGCTGGGGACCAAGGCCGTGATCGTGATGCCGGACAACGCACCGGAGATCAAGAAGATCGCTACTGCCGCCCTGGGTGCGGAGATTGTGGTGGTGGGGCCGGCGAGCTCCGCACGCAAGCTGAAAGCGGAAGAGCTGGCAGCGGAGTTTGGTTATGCGATGATTCCGCCCTACGACCACCCGCACATTATTGCGGGGCAGGCGACCTGCGGACTGGAGATCGTCGAGCAACTGCCGGATGTGGACGTGGTGATCTCTCCGGTGAGCGGCGGCGGGCTGCTGAGTGGGGTGGCCACCGCGGTAAAACTGGCTGCGGAGGCGGGACTGGCCAAGAGCAGGGTGCAGGTGTGGGGTGCGGAGCCGGAGTTGGCCGGGGATGCACGCGAGAGCTTCACCACGCGGCAACTGGTGGAGTGGCCCGCGGAGAAGACTACCCGGACGATCTGCGATGGGCTGCGCACCCAGAGCCTGGGCGAGCTGAACTTTGCGCATGTGCTGCGCTATGTGGATGGGATTGTGACGGTCAGCGAAGAAGAGATATTGGCGGCGACGCGGCTGATGCTGCAGGCGACCCGGCTGGTGCCGGAGCCGAGCGGCGCGGCGACGCTGGCGGCGGCCCTGTATCACGCGGAAGAGCTGGGGCTGGATCGAGTCCGCAAGGTGGCCGTGGTGCTGAGCGGCGGAAATATCGAGCCGGCGTTGCTGGAGCGGCTGAAGGGAGAGATCGCGGCCCACGCGGGGTAGGCGGGCGGAAGCTTCCGCTGCCACGGGTGTGCGCGTCTAACGGTCAACTATGTCATTGCCCTATGTAACTTCAAAGTCCTGGTCGCACCCGGCAACGATGCTGCGAGGCAGTAGTTATTCGCAACGGTTGATGCTGGGCTGGGGTGCGGTGGTGCTATGGGCGGCGTTGGCTGGCACAGCGGCGGACGCACAGACCAAGGCGCAGAAGCAGGCCGCCGGATATGACCGTGCTGCGCGGGCTACGGTACTGCACAACGCGAACGTCTACATTGCCGCAGATGCGAATGCGCAGAAGATCTCCGAGGTGACGCCGGGCCATGAGGTGGTGGTGGTCGAGCGCAGCGGGCCGTGGGTTCGGGTGTTTGCGAATACCGATGTGGAAGACGACTCCGATCCGGATGCCAAGCCGGAGTTTGCCGAGGAGGAGATCGTGACTCCATCCTCAGGCTGGATTCGTGACAAGGGCATCGTTGGACCGAACACATCGGATGTGGATGCGATTCTGTTTGGCGCAGCAGCCACGCTGGAAGAGGAGGCAGAGCAGCCGCACTCTCCGAAGTACGCTGCGTCGGAGGCGCATCTGCTGTATGCGCGAGTGGCCGACTACTACCCTGATTCCCCGCTGGCGGGCGAGGC
>DAICZO010000039.1 GCA_027311125.1 Acidobacteriaceae bacterium | reverse complement strand
GGATAGTGGTGATGAAGAACGAATATCGACGCAAGTCGCGTTGACGCAGAGGATTAAGGAATGCATGAGTTTGCAGTAGATATCGCACGTTATAAAGCGAAGGGTAATAGCGGAAAGGAACTATGGCTAAACCCTGCGGTCTGGGCGATTGCAAGTTACCGTTTGGGCAATTGGCTTAATGTTGCACCCCCCGCAATGATCGTACGGCTGCCACTGAAGTTGATTTCATTTGCAGCGAATAAATTCTGTGAAGTTTTTCTAGAGATGCATCTTGATCCAAGTGCGACTATTGGCGGCGGACTTTACATCGCGCATATTGGCGGTGTTCATATAAATCCCCAGGCGGTGATTGGTAGTAATTGCGATATTGCCCATCGTGTGACCATTGGAGCATCTGCTATGGGACGTAAAGGCGCTCCGGTGTTAGGCGATGAGGTCTACATTGGAACCGGCGCAACCTTGGTCGGCAAGATCAAGATCGGTACTGGTGCAAAGATTGCAGCAAATACATTAGTGATGACTAATGTTCCAGATGGAGCCACAGTGATGGGAGTTCCGGGAAGAATCATTATGCGAGCACGAAAGGCACCAGGAAGCGCAGATGCCAAGGATATGACTGATGCAAACTGATCAAGTACGCCAGAACATCCGCACCCAAATCAAACAGGCGCTGGCGCGTCAGGATGCAGCTGCTGTTGTAAAGGGCGCGATGGAATTGACTGCAATTTCGACACGACCGACGGACACGATGTTCAGTTCTACTTGCCTGATGGAAATGAGCACTTTGATCGAAAAAGATCTAGGGGCTAAACGCCTACGCACTTACATCGTTCGTTCGGTGACGGTGGAACCGCTGTTGCCTTATCTGACAATGGAAGCTGTCAAGGCAAATTATGTCTTAGACGTTCATGTCGGAGGCTATGGATCGTACGTTGACGAGATACTAAACCCAACTAGCGCACTGAGCCAGTACAACCCTGATTTAGTGGTTATACTCCTCGATCTAGACGATATTGCTGGGCAACTCCCCGAGTTATGCGCCGACGGACTTGGGAAAGGAGTTGATGAAGCTATTGAACAATCTGCTGCACGTATCGGCCAGCTGCTGCATAGCTTTCGCCAGAGCAACTCAGCACGTATTGTTCTGCAGGGCCTGGTCATACCTGATACGACTTCGCTAGGCGATATTGGTGATGCCAATCTTAGTTACAGCCTCCCTAGTGCCGTCCGTGAGCTAAACAAACGACTCGCTTCGATATGCAGCGGAGTACGGGACTGTGCTTTTTTTGACACTGACCGACTGGCTGCTCGCTTTGGGCGTCGTAGCTGGCGGGATACAAGATTATTCCTGTCCTCGCGTCTTCAGGTGTCTCCTGCGGCATTCGGAGTTTATGCAGAAGGTATTGTGCGAACATTCTCCGCGCTGTTCCGTGCCCCGAGGAAGGTTCTCTGTACCGATTTAGATAATACGTTGTGGGGTGGGGTACTTGGCGAAGACGGAATCGATGGAATAGCGACTGGCAGCAGCTTTCCTGGAAATTGCTTTTATGAGTATCAGCGCTATCTAAAACAGCTATCAGCGCGGGGCATACTTCTTGCAATTGTCTCGAAGAACAATGATGCAGATGTACGAGAAGCTTTTGAAGCCCGCTCAGCAGATCTAGCTGTACATCTAGATGACTTTGTTGCAACAAAAATTAGTTGGAGCGAGAAGTCTCATGCTATCCGAGAGTTATCGCAGGAGTTATCTTTAGGTTTAGATTCGTTTGTTTTTGTTGATGACAATCCAGTTGAGTGCGCTGCGGTGGAACTCGAATTGCCGGACGTTGTAGTCGTCAATGCACCGCTTCTAGAGCCTTGGAAGTTGGTAGAGATTCTCTCCACTCAGAGCTTCTTCGATGCCGCGTCAGTCACGGATGATGATGTCAATCGTCTTAACGATTACAAAGCACAAACTGAAAGGACAAAGCTTGAAAGCAACTCGGGAGGACGCGACGAGTTTCTCGGGTCTTTGGGGATTATCTGCACTTTTGTTGATGCTTTGCAGGCACCTCTTGCACGGTCCGTGCAATTGATGGCAAAGACGAATCAATTTAATCTAACCACACGACGCTACTCTGCTCACGAGATTGAGGAGTTTGCAAATGACGAACGAGTACAGGCGATAGCTGTTCGCGTCAGGGATCGCTTTGGCGATGCGGGTGTGGTGGGATTGGCACTAGCGAAGCTTGAAGGAGATATATGTCACATTGATTCGCTGCTGCTTTCTTGCCGTGTGATCGGTCGTGGCATTGAGACTGCACTTCTTGCGCACTTAAGTTCAAAGGCGATTGAGACTGGAGCCCGGCGATTAATTGGGGAGTTTATTCCAACGAAGAAGAACGCTCCGTGCGCTAGTTTTTATCTAGATCATGGATTTTCGCCGATAGCTCAACCAAGTTATTCGACTGATGGTGTTCAGTATTATGAAATTGATCTGACCACGGCTGCACCAGTTAGTCCGCCGTGGATAACCCTGGAAGGAATAAATACCAATGAGCGTTGAACCAGTACCATCTTCACTGCGAGAGTTGCTAGCAGACATACTAGAAGTATCTCCCGATGACATCCGTTTAGAAACTAGTACGGAAAGCATTGAGACTTGGGACTCATTTCGCCATTTACAGCTAATACTTGCCATCGAAGGAGAGTACGGTGTGCAATTCGACCCTCAGCGTGTTGCGGACCTAACTACAGTGGAGATGATATTGTCTGACTTGCGGGCCAAAGGAGTCGAACTCTCATGAAGGGCGAACTCGACGATTTGGGTTTCAGGCTTAAGCATGTAGGTGTCGCAGTTCCAGAACTAGAGTCAACCACTGAGATGCTGAAGGCCCTTTTCGGGTATCGAGTTATTTCCGGTCCTTTTGATGATCCTATTCAAAAAGTGAAGGTCAATTTCTTAACAACTTCCGATGAAGACGCAGCCGAGATTGAGTTGATTGCACCATTGACTGATGACTCCCCTATTCGGTCGATGCTTGCAAAAAATTCAGGAGGCGCTTACCACCTCTGCTTCGAGACACAAGATATTGAAAAAGCACTGGAGCACGCGAAACGACTTGGCTGTGTCATTGTAAGTCCGGCCGTACCGGCTGTTGCATTTCAAGGCCGCAGGATAGCGTGGATCTATACGAAGTCGCGGCAGTTGTTCGAATTGGTAGAAGCGGAGTTGTCGACGATTTAACGGCAGATGAACTAAACGTCATCGTCGGTATAGACGTGGGGATTGCGTAGCTCCCCTGCACTCAACATCTACTGTTATTCAGGGTGCAGTGTCTCAGGACAGTAGAGCGATTTAGCCTAAGCTTTATGCGATGGATGACTCATTGCGTCAACTAAAGCTCACGGTGGGCTGGAAGTAGGGAGGCGCGGAGTTGGAATGCAGCGGTTACCAGTTTTGGCATCCACCGAAGCAAGGTGATGACCATTGATAGTTTAGGGCTGTTGTAATGGCTGTTAGCTTCTTGCAGGAAGGCGATGGCGGACGGGATATCTTGCTTCTGCAGAGCAAGTTTGGCGCGTAGTGTTGCAAGTTCTGCCTGTTTGTTGGCTTTTGCAGCGAGCAACAGGTTGGCCTCGCGGGAGTTCTCTGGCCAGAGCGGCAAGGACATATTCAAGACGCGTAGGTTGTAGTCGGCCATGGCTGTGGGATTGGCCGACAGGCTGGCCTTGTGCTTTCTGTAACGCACGAGGATGTTGTTGTGATAACCGATTTTGTAGCCTGCAGCGGTAAGACGAAGCCAGCAATCGAAGTCTTCACAGGATCGTAACGACTCGTTGAAGCCAAGGCTTTGCAATACCTGAGTGCGCGCGGTCACTGAGACGAAGACGTGACACTGGCGGGAGATAATTGCTGCCGCTGTAGCCTCACCAACGGATGGACAGACGGCCATGTACTCTTTGCCGTCATAGATGGAGTCGCCGAAGAAGCGTGCATTGCAGTAGACGAGGTCGTGTTCGGGGTGTTCGCGGAGGTAGGCAGCTTGTACCTCGAGGTAGTTGGGGAGCCAGATGTCGTCGGCGTCGAGTAGGGCGATGAGATCGCCGGTGGCAGCGCGGAGGCCAGTGTTGCGTGCTCCGCTGAGACCGCGGTTTTCCTGGACGAGATAGGTGATGCGGTCACGATAGGGCTGGAGAACCTCTTCCAGTTGGGGAGTATCGGGGGAGCCGTCGTTTACGACGATGACTTGATGCGCGGGATGGGTCTGCGCGAAGACCGAGTCCAGAGTTTCGGCAATATATGGGGTTGCGTTGTACGCAGGGATGATGACGCTGATGCGCTCGGCAGAGGCTGCTCGTGATGGGGATGGGATGGGTTGGGACGATGTGTATTCCGCGCTCAATGTTGTTAGCCTATTGTGGCATTCGTATTCTATCTGCCGTGATCTAGTATTACGATACGCTTGCGATGGAGCCATAACGCTTGTGTGGGACGAATATACTTTGCCACAGGACATGGATACGAACGGACAACAAACGGGATTGCGACATGGGCTTTATCTGCTGTATCACGAGCTGCGGCCGAGCGGGAGTGCTTACTCCTATGTAGTCGACACAGAGGCTTTTGAAGAGCATCTGGATCTCTATGTTGGGCTGCGACAGAGTCGCGATACTGGGTTGTGGCCCGAGGTGACGTTCGACGACGGGCATATCTCTAACTATGAGTGTGCGCTGCCCAGATTGGTGGCTCGAGGACTGACGGCACGATTTTTTATTACAGCTGGATGGACTGGCCAGAGGCCGGGATACATGGGTTGGACAGAACTACGGGCGATGGTTGCAGCGGGGCAGGCGATTGGGGGGCACGGCTGGAGTCATACGCTGCTGCCGCATTGCGATCAGGCGCAACTTGATACGGAGTTGCGAACAACCAGATTGACACTGGAAGAAAAGTTAGGAGTAGCTGTGACGACCATGTCGTTGCCGGGTGGCCGTTACAACCGTCGCGTGTTGGCGGCATGCAGAGAGGCTGGATACACGCAGGTGTATACGTCGGAGCCCCGGGCTCAGTTGAGTTCGTCCGAAGAGATCGTGGGACGATTGAATATTCGCGGCGATGTGAGTTTGGAATGGCTACAAAGGTTATTTGATACCGACAGCGAGGTACTGCGGAAGCTTGGGCAGCAGTATCGCTGGAAAGAGACAGCCAAGAGAATGCTGGGCGATACGCTGTATGCAAAGATTTGGGCGCTGGCTAACCGGCAGGAGAGGGATGCAAGTGAGGCACCAACGGAATGAGGATTCTGCACATCATCAGGAGCGGCGGGATGTATGGGGCTGAGGCAGTGATCTTGAATATGTCGCGGATGTTGAACGAGAGCGGGCACGCCAGCGTGCTGGGAGTGTTTGCCAATAGCGCAAACCCAAATCTGCAACTACATGAGGCCGCGCAGAGAGAAGGGATTGAGTCGCACTTGATCTCATGCTCTGGGCAGGTGGATTGGGG
>DAICZO010000175.1 GCA_027311125.1 Acidobacteriaceae bacterium | reverse complement strand
ACTTTATCGAACACGGCAAGGTTGATTCACTGCGAGAGAAGTACGGTTTGACGGCGGAGGCTGCGCTGGCCAAGGTTCGTCCTTATCTGGCGACTTTGGAGAGTAAGCGTCTGGCTTTGCGGTAAAAGTTAGACGGTAAGGAGTGCGAACGGGCTGCGGTTGCAGCCCGTTTTCCATTGCGTGCTGGATTGTTTCGTGGCGCTTGTTCTTCGCTCAGGACTGGAATCTCAGCTCGTGGGTGTTGGAGGTACCTAAGGCCGCGGCATTAGCGAGTTCCGATCATGCGGGGGAGGAGTTCGAGGGTTCGAGTCTGGCGATAGGCGAAGGTGCTGCGGAGCTGGCGCTCGATGAAGATCTGTTTAGCGAGATCGCCGAGTGGGCCGAAGGGTAGCTCGTACTCCACGACATCGCGGAGGAAAGTGCCGTGGATAGGTACGCCGACGACGTTGGCCCGGGTTTCGGCGTGGAGGCGGTGGCAGTGACGCCAGTAGGCGAAGGGGCCACGAAGCTGGACGTCACAGAAGTGGTCGTTCCAGGCGAATTCAGTGATCTCCGCCTCCCAGGGGACGCGGATGGGGGAGTAGGGGAAGGGGCGGAAGCTGATGGTCATGCGGGTGCCTGCACCGGCGGCGAGGCTTTTGAAGCGGAGTGCGGGGTCGGGGGCGACCGGCTTGGGCGGTGGTGGGGCGAAGGCTGCTTCTTCGATGCGGGCCTGCTGCCAGGCAGGCATGAGGCGTGGGAGGTTTTCAGGATTGCCAAAGAAGGCAAAGACGATCTCGATGGGGTAGGGCAGCCACTGTTCGGCACTGAAGGTGTGACGCATAGGGATAATGGTATATGCCTTGACGGGATGGGTGGGAGCACTTGTTGATTGCAAGAAAACGGCATCCCCGGGTGGGGATGCCGTGGTAACACAGCTAGTAGTTGAGCGGTTAGCTAGGCATAAGGACGGAGTCGATGACGTGGATGACGCCATTGGACTGGAAGACGTCCGCGGTGGTGACGGTGGCGGTGCCGCCCTTGGCGTCGGTGAGGATGATGTTCTTGCCGGACATGGAGGCAACGAGGTCTTCGCCCTGAACGGTCTTGAGCGTGGCCTTTCCGTGGCCCTTCTTGATCATCTTGGCGAGGTCCTTGGAGCTGATCTTGCCGGCGACGACGTGGTAGGTGAGGATCTTATCGAGGGTGGCCTTGTTCTCTGGCTTGACGAGGGTCTCGACGGTACCGGCGGGGAGCTTGGCGAAGGCGTCGTTGGTCGGGGCGAAGACGGTGAAGGGGCCTGCGCTATTGAGGGTGTCGACGAGTCCGCCAGCCTTGACGGCTGCGACGAGGGTGGTGTGTATGGGCGAGTTGACAGCGTTTTCCACGATGGTCTTGGTGGGATACATGGCTGCGCCGCCGACGTCGGGGTCCTTCATCTGGGCAGAGGCGTTGAGCGAGGCGACTGCCAGGGTGGCTGCAGCCAAGGTTACGAGGAGAGTCTTCTTCATGGTGTTTATCCTTTGATCTTTCTGAGAGTCGGTCCCGTATCAGGGCACTCATAAGCATCTACGTCCCTGATTGCGGAGTGGATTGCCTGTACTGAGTGGGATGAGCAAAAGAATTTTGCGGTGCGGTGAGAAATGGCCAAGTTGCGTGTAACGGAAGGGGCTTATGAGATTGTTGACAGGGATGAAGTGGGGTGTGCCCGGGATGGGACGTTGACAATTTGGGCGGGTCACCGTCAACTGAGAGTCAAAGGGTTCATGAACGATCCATCCACAGAGGTATCGATAGTCAACGCGACGCACGAGCAGAACCAGGTGGAAGTGCGACCTCACGGCAAGGTTCACGACCGCGGCTTGTTGACGATTGGTTTATTCAAGCTGGGGAAAGCTGCACTGTTCTTCGGCATCGGCGTGGGTGCGATTCACCTGCTCCACAAGGACATCGGGGACGAGGTTCTCAAGTTGGCTGCGTCGCTGAAGTTCGATCCGGAGAGCAGAGTGGTATCGCTGCTGATGGAGAAGGTGGACCTGATTGATGTTCACCGGTTGAAGCAGATCGGAGCGGCTACCTTTGCGTATTCGGCGCTGGCTCTTACGGAGGGCGTGGGGCTGCTGCTGGAGAAGGTGTGGGCCGAGTACCTGACGCTGATTCTGACCATTTCGTTTCTGCCTTGGGAACTGTATGAGTTGATGCGTCGGCCGAACTGGTTCCGCTTGAGTCTGCTGGTGATCAACCTGGTAGTCCTGGGGTACCTGATGTGGTTGCTGCAGCGGAAGAAGCAGAGTGTAGTGGGGGCAGAGTAGCCGCGCTTTCGCTTTTAGTTCGCCTATCAGATAGATTCGAATTTCCGCAAGTACCAGCCTGATCCTGAACCAACAGATACAACACCACTGGTAGGGGTTGACCTTTTCGATAACCCAACCTGCTGAGTTTTCCACATACCTTCCGCTGCAATGCAGAATTATGCGCAAATTAGCGCTTTACAGGGGGTGGCGGTCAGGTCAGGATAGTGGAGTGAAGTGGTCAAAAAAGGAGCAAAGCGGACTGAATAGCCGGCTTTCAAGCCAGATTCTACTCCGGTGAGCGAGTTTTGAAGCCAGATGGTGATGGACAGGTGTCGAGGGCGTTATGTTTCGTGGCAATCACCCAACCCGCGTTGATGAGAAAGGTCGGCTGAAGATGCCGGCTGACTACAAGCGCGAAGTGGATGAGGTGTACGGGCCCCAGTTCTATATCACGAGCCTGGATGGAAAGCGGGCGAAGGTTTATCCGCTGAAGTCGTGGGAAGCGATTGAGTTGTCACTGCAGAAGTTGTCCCCGATGGATCCGGTGCGGCGGAAGTTTCTGGACGTAACGAATTACTACGGCCAGATGGCTGAGATGGACGCGCAGGGCCGGTTGTTGATTCCGCAGTTGTTGCGGGATTCGGCGACGGTGAAGGGCGAAGTGAACGTTCTGGGTCAGCAGGATCACCTGGAAGTCGTGAATGCGGCACTGTTCGAGGCTGAACTGAAGGGTGCAGGCAAGGTGATTGAGTTGACGGAGAGCGAGTTGGCTTCGTTTGCAGCGAAGACGATGCCGAGCGGTTTGTAGGCTGAGAGTTTTGTGGTTGGACGTTGGCCCTCAGGGGCAGCACAGAAGGCGGGAACGCGATGAATAAACCGCAGCATGTGCCGGTTCTTTTAGATGAAGCATTGGAGTACTTGAATGTGCAGCCAGGCGGTGTGTATGTAGACGCCACGCTGGGTTTGGCGGGTCACTCTGCTGCGATCGCAAAAAAGCTGGGCGGTAAGGGCAGGCTGATCTGCTTTGACCGCGACCCGCAGGCGATGCAAGCAGCGCAGGTTCGGCTTGAGGAAGTAAAAGCTGAACTGGGAGCGGAGATGCCGGAGGTGGTGTATGTCGCCAAGGCGTTTTCCGAGGCAGCCAGTGAACTCGCACCGGGCAGTGTGGACGGCTTGCTGGCAGACTTTGGCGTAAGCAGTCTGCAACTGGATGAGGCGCACAGAGGATTTAGTTTTCGGTCGGAAGGCCCGCTGGATATGCGGATGGATACGCGCAGCGGAGAGACGGCCGGTCAAGTGGTAAATCAGGAAGACGAAAACGAACTCGCCGACCTGATTTACGAATTCGGAGAGGAAAGGAGGTCGCGGAGAATCGCCAGAGCCATTGTGCGGGCCCGACCGATATCGACAACAGCGGAGTTAGCCCGCATCATATCGGCCGAGGCCCCATCAATGAAAGGCGAGAAGATACATCCGGCGACACGTACTTTCCAGGCGCTTCGGATTCGAGTGAATAACGAGTTGGGAGAGATTGAGTCGCTGCTGAAGAGCGCGCCGTCTCTGTTGAAGCCGGGCGGAAGGCTGGTGTTGATCAGCTTCCACTCATTGGAGGACCGGTTGGTGAAGGATGCATTCCGTGAAGCAGGCCGGAGCAAGGTGTTTGAAGTGTTGACGAAGAAGCCGGTTGTCGCCGGAAGGCAGGAAGAGATGCGAAACCCGCGATCGCGAAGCGCAAAGTTGCGGGCAGCGCAGAAAGTTTAGGTTTTCCACTCTCACGGTGCACTAAAGATGGTGCAATGGAGAGATGGCTAAAAAGTGATCGGGCCGGGGTTGTCCCACCTTCTTTCAGGCGAAAGACAACTCTGTACGACAAAGTCCCTTCCTCCCATAGCGATCCCGGCCCGGTTCGTATTTATGGAGGAGAGCGGCACAGATTGGAACGGCAGCAGCAGACGTGAGGTGCGGTGATGGCGACGACGGCAATGGCAGGACAACAGATCGAGATGATGGGTGCGCGGACTGGAACGCGGAGCCGCACGGAGTCTCTGGCGGAGCGCAATCGCCGTCTGTTTGAAGCGCAGGGTCGTGCGCGCCGCGGGCCGACGCCTGAGGTTTTCTTTGCCAAGCACATTGATAACAGCCGCATCGTGAAGGCTGACGATCCGGTTCGCCGACGCGAGATGCGAGTTTTTACGGCGGTGATGAGCTTTTTGTTTCTGTTGGTGATGGTGTATGTGTGGCAGCACTTTACTGCGATTGAGATTGGATATCACGTTGAGTCGCAGAAGCAGCAGGTGGAGCAGCTTCGCGAGGATAATCGGCAGTTGCGGTTGTCGGAGGCGCAGTTGACCGATCCGGGCCGGATTGATCGGATTGCGAAGCAGTTGGGCTTGGATGCGCCTCAGCCTGGTCAGGTGGTTCGACCGGAGGGCGGCGATCCGAATGCGCCGGTGCTGGCGCAGGCTAATGCTCCTGGGCTTTCTGTACAGTAGGCTTTGGCAGATGGTGCTGCCAGCCGATGGTACGGCGAGTTGATAGTACGACGGTGAACGAATAACGATCAGGATCAGGCAGACGAATGAATAAGGCGCCACGGCAGACGATGACCGCTCCTATACGGCGGATGCGGTTTGTTTACGTGGCGCTGTTTTTTTGTTTTTGGACGGCTCTGATTGGTGGGAAGCTGGTGTGGCTGCAGGTGGTGCGGCACTCGGATTTTGTGGAACGTGCTGCTCGTCAGCAGCAGAAGACGTTCGAGGTAGCTCCGCGGCGCGGCGTGCTGTACGACCGCAATCTGCGTGAGTTGGCGATGACGGTGCTGGTGGACAGTGTCTATGTGGTGCCTTCGGAGCTGGGGGACAACCGCGCTACGGCGGCGGAGTTGCTGGCGGAGATTGTGCACTCCGACCCGAAAGACAACTTTACGTCGCAGCAACAGATGTTGGCGCGATTCAATGCTTCGCGTAACTTTGCCTGGGTGGCACGGCGACTGGATCCGGAGACGGCGGCGCGGGTGCGTGAGCTGAACTTGAAGGGTGTGTATCTGCAAAAGGAGTTCAAACGGTTCTATCCGAACAATGATCTGGCCGCACAGGTTTTGGGG
>DAICZO010000034.1 GCA_027311125.1 Acidobacteriaceae bacterium | reverse complement strand
GAGATGTCGCACCAGCCGGAGGGGATTCGTGAGCGCACGGACAAGCTGGACTCGGCGGGCAATACGACCAAGGCGCTGACCAAGGGGTATGCGATTGGGTCGGCTTCGCTGGCGGCGTTCCTGTTGTTCTCGGCTTATCTGGAGGAGATCAAAACAATTGTAACGGCCAAGGTTGCAAGTGCTGGTGGCTACATGCCCGATGGCTGGAGCTTTACGAACATCAACCTGGCACAGGTTCCGGTGTTTGTGGGCGCGCTGCTGGGAGCGATGTTGACGTATCTGTTCAGCTCGCTGGCGATCAAGGCGGTGGGTCGTACGGCGCAGATGGTGGTGCAGGACGTGCGTGCCCAGTTCAAGGAGAACCCTGGAATTATGGCAGGGACTTCGAAGCCGGACTATGCGCGGTGCGTGAGCATTGTGACGGGCGCGGCGTTGAAGGAGATGGTGTTGCCGGGGCTGCTGGCGGTTGGTTTGCCGGTGGCTGTGGGCCTGATCTTCCGCAACTTCAGCTCCAGCTACCAGACAAGTTCGCTGCACTATCCGGCGGGTACGATTCTGCCGATTCCTGCGATTGGCGGGGTTCCGGTGAATCTGGCCGGAGCGGAGGCGGTGGCGGGTCTGCTGATGGTTGGTACGATCAGCGGCGTGCTGCTGGCGATGCTGATGAACAACGGCGGCGGCGCCTGGGACAATGCCAAGAAGTACATTGAGACGGGCCAGTATGGCGGCAAAAAGAGCGAGGCGCACAAGGCTGCGGTGGTCGGCGATACGGTCGGCGATCCGTTCAAGGACACGGCTGGACCGAGTCTGCATGTGCTGATCAAGTTGCTGGCGACGATCACGCTGGTGCTGGCTCCGCTGTTTGTCTAAGCTGGCGGCAATGGGAGAAAAAGGGCGGCCTGCGGGTCGCCTTTTTTCTTGCGGAAAAGGTTGCCTGGCGGAGGGAGGTTTTGGGCGTTGAGGGCGTCAACAATCGGGATTGCTTGTGTGGAGGACGGCCTCGATTTCAAGGTGGATTGATAGGGCAATTCCTGTCCAATACCAGTACAATCTTCTTCGGCGTAGAGTGTTAGATCGCCGAGGTAATGTCATGGCTCGCAGGTCCGAAAATCACGTGCAGGTTCATCCGGCGACAGGGAGTTCCGTCGCTGAGACGCTGCTGACACCGCAGCAATTGATTGAGTTTTACCGGCTGATGTATCTCTCTCGCCGGACGGATGACCGCGAGATCGTGCTGAAGCGGCAGCAGAAGATATTTTTCCAGATCTCCTGCGCGTGCCATGAGGCGTTGCTGGTGGCGGCGGGCATGGCGCTGAAGCCGGGGTACGACTGGTTTTTTCCGTACTACCGGGATCGTGCGATCTGCCTGACGCTGGGCAACACGGTGGAGGAGCAGTTGCTGCAGGCAGTAGGCGCGGCGGAAGACACGGCGAGTGGTTGGCTGCAGATGCCGTCACACTGGTCCAGTCGCAAGCTGAACATTGTTACGCCGAGTTCTTCCACGGCGACGCAGTGTCTGCACGCGGTGGGCTGCGCGGAGGCAGGGCGGTACTTTGCGCGGCATCCGGAGGCGGCGAAGCGTCATGATGGCGACTATCGTGAGTTCAAGAATGTAACGTT
>DAICZO010000031.1 GCA_027311125.1 Acidobacteriaceae bacterium | reverse complement strand
CCCTTGCACATCGGAAAACGGCAGCCCCGCCACATGCACCGGTCCTACTTGTGGTATGTAGATATTTCCCGTTCGGTCGACGGTAAAGTGCCCGTTCAGCGTTACTTGTCCCCACGCCTGAACGAGCAACTCATCACCAGGCCCAATCACGTAGTCCGGCGTCACTGGCACCCGGTCCACCGGCGCAAAGGTCGAGGGCGCATCGCTAAACAAACTTGCCCCATAAATTGTGAGCGAGTGCCCCACAGTATCTCGCACGACCCTCTGAAACTCGGTCGGAGGATAACTAGGCAAGCTGTTCATCGTTTCTTGGCGAGAGTTGCCACCGGCAAATCCTTGCAGCCCTTGCCCACTTGCACAGTTCGGAGAGACTTGCCTGTAACCCATACTCTGGCAATCGGGCAACGACGTTCCATTCTGCTGACTATCCTGAAGGATAATTCCACGCGAACTACTGGGTTGCGTGGATAACTGTTGCATCATCTGCCCAGCTACAGGTGTAGATTCCTCGATCACACCGTTGGACGTCTGCTGACCAGCAGCAACGCCAACTACCAGCATCGACACCAACGCGACCTTCAGAAATCGAACCGGAATCAAAGGTAAAGCCGACTGCATGTAGTACCTTTCTCGCAAAAGATCCATCCCTTGCTACGCTAAGTCTTGAATGTCTTCCGGCAGGTAGGTCCATACAGAATCGTCTACAGGGCCGGGTTCAGAATACAACATCAAACTCGCGTCACAACATACGATCTCCAGCTTCAAAACAGCTTATGGCTCTTATATATATCTCTATACGTCTAACACCGAACTACATGTCAGATTTACTTACACCGTACTAACCCAATCTCACACCACTAGCACTCGCTACGCCACTAGCTTACAGACACACCTATCTGCCAGCTTGCTGTTGTTCGACTGCTGCTCCCACTCGCAACATCGTCGCCTCATCAAAATGTCGCGCCATTATCTGCACACCGATCGGCAGCCCGTCCATCGTCTCTCCACACGGCACACTCACACCGCAAATTCCGGCCAGACTTGCGGCAACCGAATAGATGTCCGCCAGGTACATCGCCACGGGATCATCCGTCTTCTCGCCCAACTTGAACGCCGGGGTCGGAGTCATCGGTCCAACAATCACATCCACATCCTCAAACGCAGTCAAAAAGTCCCGCGTCAACAAACCACGAACCTGCTGCGCCTTCCGGTAGTACGCGTCATAGTACCCTGCGGACAACGCGTAAGTCCCCAACAGAATTCGCCGCTTCACCTCAGGCCCAAACCCCGCATCGCGGGTCTTCCGGTACATCGCCGAAAGCGTCGTGGCATCCTCCGCCCGCAGTCCAAAACGAACCCCATCGAACCGCGATAGGTTCGACGAAGCCTCCGCCGTCGCAATCACGTAGTACGTCGGAATCGCATATTTTGTGTGCGGCAAACTCACCGGCTTCACCACACATCCCGCCACCTTCAGTCCATCCAAAACACGTTCTATCGCCGCACGAATCTCGGCATCAAGTCCCTCCCCGAAGTACTCTGCCGGAACGCCAACCCGCAGCCCTTCCACCGGCTTCTCCAGCGCAGCTACGTACCCATCCACTGGCCGATCCGCCGAAGTCTCATCCATAACATCCCGTCCTGCAAGCACTTCCAGCAGTATGGCCGCATCCTTCACCGAATTTGTAAACGGCCCCACACGGTCCAGCGAAGACGCAAACGCTATCAATCCATATCGCGAAACCCGTCCATACGTCGGAAGCACGCCCACCACGCCACAAAATGCCGCCGGCTGACGAATCGATCCACCCGTATCGGTCCCCAGCGTCGCCACCGCAAATCCAGCCGCCACCGCCGCCGCAGATCCACCGCTCGATCCACCGGGAACCCGGTCTAACGCCTTTGGATTCTTCACCGCTCCATAGGCAGAGTTCTCATTTGAGCTACCCATCGCAAACTCGTCGCAGTTCAGTTTACCTAGCAAGACCGCACCGGCAGCCTCCAGCCGCGCCACCGCCGTCGCATCGTAAGGAGGGCGATACCCCTTTAGAATCAACGATCCAGCCGTAGCTGGCGAGCCCTGCATCGCCAGCACATCCTTAATCCCCACCGGGACCCCAGCCAAACGCCCCAACGCCTCACCCTTCGCAGCAGCCGCATCCACACGAGCCGCCTGCGCCAGCGCCCGCTCTTGGCTCAACGCCAGAAAACTATTGATTCCTTTACCGTTAGCTCCATCATCGGCAGCAATCCGTGCATAGTGCTGCTCCGCCAGCGCCGTCGCTGTCGTCGTTCCCGCTGCCACCGCAGCCCGTACCGCATCGATCGTTATCAACCCGTCCAAACTATTGCCTCCTACTACCTAACCTATACATACAAAAATGCTTATCGCTCAATTACCTTCGGAACCTTGAAAAACCGGCCATCCGTCTCCGGAGCCACCGCCATCACCGCCGCCCGATCCACCGATGCCCGCACCACATCCACACGCAACTCTTCCCCATGCGCATGGACAGCACCACCCAGCATCTCGCCCACCTGCGCCATCGCGGGCACACCAGTCGTATCCAACTCATTCAACTGGGCAATGTGCCCCAAAATCGCATTCAGATCCCGCTGCATCCGAGGCTCTTCCTCGACCGTCAACTCCAGGTTGGCCAACTCGGCCACCCGGCGAACATCCTCCAGCGATACTCCGCTCATACTCGTCATCTCTCCTGAGGTCTCCTGAAGATCAGCGCCGCACAACGCGACCTGCATCCTCTCGCTTGGAACCGCGTACTTCAAAGTGTATCCCGGTCACTGCCACGCCAGCTATCTTTGCCAACTCCCGCTGCAGCACCCCGCTCATTGATCTCATCTGCTGCATCCATGCCACATCCGTCACCACAATCCGCACAACCCCATCGGCAAACCC
>DAICZO010000027.1 GCA_027311125.1 Acidobacteriaceae bacterium | reverse complement strand
GAAGCCGCAGAGGTACTCGAGCTTGTGGCGCATGTGGCTGATTCCAGCTGAGTAGTCAAAAGGTCCGGCGATGGCGATGGCGGCACCGATGGGGCGCGTGTGCTGGGTCTGGACGTGCTGAGCTGATGAGGCGATGGCATCGAGGAAGGCCTCGACGGAAGTTTGTGCCGGAAGCGAGGTGCGTTCCATCTGGATCAGGCTGAGCTGTGGGAGAAGGCAAATCGCTGTGGAGATATGACTTCCACCTACGTCGAAGACCAGTACAGGATCAGAATGTAGGGACAAGAATACCTCTCAATGGTAGCGATAACAATAATGCATGGTGTACACAAAATACAAGTCTGCATCTAGTTCATACGAGAACAAATACTATTTATAGGGATCGAATAATAACTATTGACAACTGTCTCAGTGCAGACATATAAAGCACTGCACGCAATTGATATCGATATCATCTACGCGCGTGAAGCGCTACCTGTGCGCGGTAGCGAGATTGGCGAGATGATGCAAAACGTAGTGGGAAGAAGGATTCAGGAGTTTTCAGGAGGCGATATGGAACAAATACGAAGGTATTTCTTGTTAGGATTCTTGGCCTGCTTCGCGATAGCTGGGATGGCCCAGACACCGACCGGAATTGTACAGGGAGCGGTTACGGATGCAACTGGCGCTGCTGTGGCGTCTGCGCTGATAACCGTAACAAAAGTGGACACAAACCAATCTCGTACGGCTACTACGGATGGATCTGGCCGTTATGAGATACCGTTTGTACAGCCGGGAATGTACGTGGTCAAGGCGGTTGCGACTGGCTTTCGTCCTGCGCTACAGGAGAATGTGGTGGTACAGGTGGCTGAGACGCGATCAGTCAACTTTGCGCTCAGCGTTGGGCAGGTAACAGAGCAGGTACAGGTGAATGCGGATTCGCTGGCTGCGCTGGATGTGGATACTTCGAGTCTGGGACAGACAATCCAGACGAAGCTGATCAATGATTTGCCGGATAATGGGCGGAACCCTTTTGATTTTGCGCTGCTGGCACCGGGAGTGAACAACACCGGCAATGCTTCGACTCCGCACATTGGCGGATCGAGGAATGGCAATAATGAGCAACAGATCGACGGTATGACCAACATTCTGCCGGAGAATAATGTTGGCAATAACTCGAGTGCGTACACGCCCATTGTGGATTCGGTGCAGGAGATCAGTGTTCAGACGAGTGTGCTTCCGGCTGAGTATGGGCGGTTTTCCGGCGGCACGGTGAGCTTGATTACGAAGAATGGGACGAACCAACTGCATGGAAGCTTCTTTGAATTTTTGGAGACGAGCGGGTTGTCTGCAAAGCCATTTGGTTCGGGCAGCGCACCGAAGCCGGATGCGCATCGTTACCAGACGGGTGGGACAGTTGGAGGGCCGATTGTCTTTCCGCATTTGTACAACGGGCATGACAAGAGCTTTTTCTTTTTCGACTATGAGAATTCACATCAGGCTAACGGGGTGCAGCAGACGTACTCGGTGCCGCAGACGCAGTGGCTGACGGGTGATTTCTCGGCCTTGAATACACCGATTTATGATCCATTGACGGTACATGCGATTCCCGATCCGAACAACCCCGGGCAGACGATCTATGTACGCGATCAATTTCCTGGCAACAAGATTCCTGCCAGTCGTTTGGCAACGCCAGCCGGTCAGATTGCGCAGAAGGTGTTGAGTTACTTCCCGGCGCCTGCTGCGTCTGCTGGGAGCAACTTATTCAATAACTTTACGCAGGTTGGAACGAGCACGAATAATTACTATCACTGGGATGCCCGGGTCGATCAGGATGTGACGCACTCGTGGCATTCGTTTCTGCGGTTTTCGCATTTTGTGAATGATAGTGTTCCCTTGAATGACTACAACAACGCGGCGTCTCCGGGTGGATATAACGGGCCGGATCATGCAACGGCCTGGAGTATCTCCTTCAACAACACGGTGACCTTCAGTCCGAGCCTGGTGGGAGAGTTTCGCTATGGGTTCTCGAAGTCTACGTCGGTGCGGACTGCGTTCAATGCAGGGTTTCAGCCGAGTTCACTGGGATTTCCGAGCACATTTGAGGCACAGGCTGGTTTGAATCAGTTGCTGTTCCCGCACTTTGGATTCAGTGAAGGTTATTCGGATCTGGGCACACAAGGGTATGTTCCGTTGCAGGAAGATCCACTGGCCCATGACATCACGGGCAGCCTGGTGAAGATACTGCATGGCCACAGTATCAAGGTGGGTGCGGAGTATCGGATTCTGAACCTCAACTTCTATCAGTATGCGTATCCTTCGGGGACGTTCAATGTGGACAATAGCTGGACACAGTTGAATCCACAGATCAACGATGGAACGGGCAATCCCTTTGCATCGTTGCTGCTGGGATTACCTTCGAGTGGTGATATCACCAATGAGCCGAAGGTCAATTCGACGTCAGGCTATTGGGCGTTCTATGCGCAGGACGACTGGAAGGCGACACGCAATCTGACCATCAATGTTGGGCTGCGGTGGGACTTTGAGGTACCACGCGTGGAGTCGAACAATCAGCTTTCCTATTGGGACCCAACGCTGCCATCGCCTTTGGCGGGACAGATTACGGCCGCTCCGGGTGTGTCCTGCACGGCATGCGGCAACCTGATGGGGCAGATGGTATTGGTAGGGACGGCGGCGTCGAAGTATGGTCGCCGGCAGGCTCCAACACAGTACTCGGACTTTGGTCCCCGGCTGGGATTTGCGTATAACCCCACGACGAAGCTTGTGGTTCGATCTGGCGTGGGCATTGTGTATCAGCCCTCGGCGTTGCAGGCGGCTGGCACTTCAGGAGCGCCGGGTATCGAAGGCTTCCGTGCGCAGACGAACTTCTCACCCAGCTTTGACAATCAACACAGTGCACCAGTTGCTGATCTGGCGAATCCGTTTCCTGGTGGGTATCAGCTTCCGCAGGCGAAGGATCCTAACTGTCTGTCGAACCCTGTGTGCGTGCAGAGCATTGATATCGGCAACGGAATCTCAGAGTCGTACTTCAACTCGTACAAGAACCCATACACGATTCAATGGAATGCGAGTGTGCAGTATGCTTTGCCGGGGAACATCAAGTTTGAGGCAGGATATCTGGGCAATCGGGGTGTGTTCCTGATTGATGGCGATCCTGGCCGTTCGTTCGATCAACTGCCTACGTCGTATCTATCGCAGGGAAGCAACCTGTTGAACCAAGTTGCGAATCCTTTTTACGGGAAGATTACGACGGCAGGTAGCAACCTGAGCCAGCAGAATGTATCCGCGAACCAATTGCTGCGAAAGTTTCCGCAGTATGGAGGCGTCACGAGCTTCCGTAAGCCGGGAGCAGACTCGATTTACCATGCGATGACGTTGCGTCTGGACAAGCAGTTCTCGCAAGGGATGACGTTTACGATGTCGTATACGGGCGGCAAGTCGATCGACAACTCCTCGGGTGCGGTTAGCTACCTGGGGCCGACGAGTGGTACTCGTGCCGACCAGTACAACCCACGGTTGGAACGTTCGGTTTCGACGTTCGACGTATCGAAGCAACTGACGATCAGCAGCCTGTATGAGCTACCGTTTGGACGTGGGAAGCTGCTGTTGAATCATGTGAACCGGGGCGTGGATCTGCTGATTGGCGGATGGGAGACTGGTGGGATCGTGAACTATGCTACTGGTACTCCGATCGTATTAAGTGCGATCGACAATGGAACGACATCCGAGGCTATCTTTACGTTGGGACAACGCCCGACGTGGAGCGGCAAGGATGCGAACCTGAGCAGCCGGAATAAAACCAAGTGGTTCGACACGTCGGTGTTCTCGAAGCCGGCGCCGTACACGATAGGCAATGCACCGCGTGCACTGCCGAATGTGCGGAACCCGAGCTATGACAACCTGGACTTCTCGCTGATCAAGAATACGCACTTTGGAGCGAGTGACCGGTACAACGCACAGTTTCGGATGGAGATGTTCAATGCATTCAACCACCAGATACTGGGCGGGCCGGATGCGAATATCAACGATGGCAATTTTGGCGTAATCAATACTGGTTCGTACGCCAATAGTGCGCGGCAGATTCAGTTGGCGATGAAGTTTTACTACTGAGTCTGATCGCAGTCGGAATCACTGCAGGCTAACCGGCGGGAGACCCGATGGACTGGGGTCTCCCGTACTTTTTGGGGGCGATGGCGGCCTTTGCTGGTGTGGCGGGCCCCAGAGGTTGAGGGTTGCCATTTTGTACGAGCTTATATGGACCACTGCGATGAGTTGCAGAGTTTATTGAGGTGTGAGCTCATTCATGCCACCCGTATCTGGCAAGTAGCTCACCCTTTTCACCTACAAGCAGCAGAGCTGCGCGTCCTGCGGCGATGGTTCCGGAGAAGGTCTTGTTGCTGCGGGTATCGGTGAATGTGATGGGGGTTGTATTTGTTTCAGATGTAATGACATACAACGTTGCGTGAGGGTAAGTAGTGGGGCAGATGAGGATGCCGGGATTGGTGACGTTGGTTGTGTAGGCGGAGTGGACGCCTGCGGTTTTGAGAGCGTAGGCGTACACGGTTGCGATGGACTGGAGGTATTCATTCAACTCGAGAGGCAGCGTGGAGAAGAGAATTTTGCCCTGGCCCAAGGGGAGCTCGGTCCAGGTTTTGCCTTGAGGAAGTGTTGCTTGGTCGAGGATGGTTGTGTCCAGGCCGCTGAACTGGAGCGGGAGTGCGCCGGTGGGGCCCTGGAGGGACTGGTTACGTGACTGTAAGGGTGCCAATATTTGCGGGATGCCGAGGCGATGGGCGCGATCTGTCTGGTGGAGATGCTCGTCAGCGCTGAATGGGCCGGTAACCAGCAGGACGGCGCCGGCGCGAACGCGCACTTCGATGTCTGTCCAAGCTTTGTCAGTAAGTCCGTACGGCGAGGGCAGGAGGATGAGCTTTGGCGTGCCGAGGGTGTCGGTCT
>DAICZO010000021.1 GCA_027311125.1 Acidobacteriaceae bacterium | reverse complement strand
CCCCACAGTCAGCGCCCCCAGGCTTCGCGCATACGCCAGACCCCCCAGCACATACGGTGTCCGCCCACTGGCCGCAATTCCCACCAGCGAATCTATCTCGCTAAACCCCGCCTCCGCCAGGTCCCGCGCACCTTCCTCCGGCGAGTCCTCCGACTGCTCACTCGATCGCCGCAACGCTCCATCCCCACCCGCAATCAGACCCTGCACCAGCGTCGGCGCCACCGAAAACGTCGGCGGACACTCCGAGGCATCCAGCACTCCCAGCCGACCACTCGTCCCCGCTCCCAGGTAGAACAGCCGTCCCCCGCGCTCCATCCGCGCCGCCACCGCATCCACCACCGCGGCAATCGCATCCAACTCCGCTGCCACCGCTGACGCCACCGTGGCGTCCTCCGCATTCATCACCTGCAGCATCTCCCGAGTCGGCAGTTGGTCCATCCGTTCCGTGGCAGGGTTGCGGGCTTCGGTCGCGAGCGTCGATAGGGTTTCCATACTGCGTAGATCATCACCTACACGAACGCCCCGCGCAATGCCCGCGCCGCGCTCCACCCGCGCCTGCCAAAGAAATGACTCCGCGCTGGAAACCAACCCGCCATTCCAGTTACGATTGTTCGTCTGCACCCTTCAACCCGTCGCCGCCTCCCATAGCGACCAAGGAGCCACTTTGAAACGTTACGGCATGATCCTCGGACTACCCCCCGAGCACTACGACGAGTACAAGCGCTACCACGCCGCCGTCTGGCCTGAAGTTCTCGCCACCATCGAGCGCTGCCACATCCGCAACTACACCATCTACCACCACGCCGGAACCCTCTTCGCCTCCTACGAGTACCACGGCACCGACCACGACGCCGACATGGCCGCCATGGCCCAGGACCCAGCCACCCAGCGCTGGTGGAAGATCATGATGCCCATGCAGCAGCGCCTCCCCGGTACCCCCGAAGGCCAGTGGTGGATGCCCCTCGAAGAGATGTTCCACTTCGACGGTCCACCCGCGCAGTAGCACCCCTCCATCCACGCGCACCCGCACCGGTGGAAATCCCCCGGTGCGCGTGGAAACCCATCCGGCAAAAATGAACGATAATAGTCTTGCGTGAGCGATGCGTCCTGCACGAAGTACCTAGGACGCGTCCCGCCGGCACGACCTGCCTCCCTTTGCCCAACGGCATTTTCTCCCTGCACACTTCCCCAGGAATGGAGTACTCCCCCATGCGACTTTGGAACGACTATGAAGGCAAGACCATCGCAGGCAGCTTTCCCATCGACAAATTGATTCGCCCCGAAGGCCGCAGCGCCTTCTTCTCCACCACCAACGGCACCGGCAAACCCGCCGTCATCCGCCTCATCGAGGCCATCAACGACGAGGACGAGATCCTCGACCGCTGGAACACCGTCGCCAACCTCCATCAGGACCACCTCATCACCCTCCGCAAGTACGGCCACACCGTTATGGACGGCACCCCACTCATCTACGCCGTCATGGAGCCCTCCGAGTCCGACCTCGCCGCCATCCTCAGCGAACGACCCCTCACCCTCGACGAGACCCGTCAGGTCGCCACCAGCCTGGTCGCCGCGCTCCAGTCCCTGCACGCCTCCGGCATCGTCCACGAGCACGTCGAACCCTCCAACGTCCTCGCCGCTGGCGACCTCGTCAAACTCCGCAGCGACTGCATCCGCGAAGCCCCCACCGGCCCCGATGGCGAAATCCTCAAGGCCGCCGACGTGCACGATCTCGCCGTCGTCCTGCTCCAGTGCCTTACCCAGCACCGCACCCTCGCCGCCAACGGCAACGCCCGCCTCCCCGCACC
>DAICZO010000016.1 GCA_027311125.1 Acidobacteriaceae bacterium | reverse complement strand
CTCCAGAACCACTCCGGCATCATGGCCACCGTCCGGCCTATCGAGTGGATCCTCCGCGGCGTCTCCTTCACCGTGGAACCCGATGAAACCGCCGCCATCGTCGGACACACCGGCGCCGGAAAAACCACCATCACCGCCCTCATGATGCGCTTCTACGACATCCAGCACGGGCAGATCCTCATCGACGGCCTCGACGTCCGCCAACAAAATCTCAAATCCCTGCGCCAGCGCTTCGGCGTCGTCCTGCAGGACCCCTTCCTCTTCACCGGAACCATCGCCGACAACATCCGCCTCGGCTCTCATTGGATCACCGACGCAGCCCTCCAGGCAGCCGCCGAAGAAGTCAACATCGCCGACTTCATCCGCACCCTGCCCCTGCAGTTCAACGAGCCCGTCCGTGAGCGCGGTGCCACCCTCTCCACCGGCCAGAAGCAGCTCATCTCCTTCGCCCGCGCCCTCGCCCACGCCCCCCGTATCCTCATCCTCGACGAGGCCACCTCCTCCGTCGACACCGACACCGAACTCCGCGTCCGTCTCGCCCTCTCCCTCATGATCACGGGACGCACCTCCATCCTGATCGCGCACCGCCTGTCCACCATCCAGACCGCGGATACCATCCTCGCCATGCACAAGGGTCAGTTGCGCGAACGCGGCACCCACCAGCAACTCCTCGCCCAGCGCGGCCTCTACTACAAGCTCTACCAGCTACAGTACAAAGATCAGGAGATCACCAGCGACCTTCCCCTCCAGCCACTGATCGCAGACTAGCTCAGCCTCCGCAAACACTCGTCCACCAGCTTCCCCACCCGCTTCTCCCGCGCCTCCGGACTCTGGTAATAAAACACCCCCAGCAGATGTCCACGCCGCTGCGTCACCGTCATCGCCTCCCATCCTTCCCGCGCCTTCGGAGTCCTCGCGAACGCCACCTCAAGGATCGGCGGCAGCACCGTCTCGCTCTCCATCGTCAGCAGCAACCGCTCAGCCATCTGCTCAGCGCGTCGCTGCCTCGCCTCCGCACCCTGTACCCCGTCCAGATATTTACCAATCTCCCGCCGTGTCGATTCGCTCAGCGTGGCATACCACTTCGCCAGCACCTTCTCACTTCGCAGCAGCTTCGCAAACTCGACCGGAACCCACGCCGTACGCTCCTCCATATCCGGTTCAACCGCCAGCGTAACTATCTGTCCCAACCCGGCTCCGGCAGCCTGCTGCATCTTCTTGTTCACCAGCACAAAGTGACCACCGCGCAAGCTGTCCGCAAACAACGACGTCCGGTACATCTCGCCCGCAATCTCTACCTTCACCCGCAGCCGAGTCATCGTCTTCCACACCGTCTTCACATCGAAGGGCACCCTTGCCACAGTCCATCCCAACTCCCCGCCAGCCCGCTCCAGCACCGCACGAAATCGTCTCGCACCCATGCAACCCCCATCCATCACATCCATGACTGCGTCAATGGAAGCAAGACTCCTCTCAAGCCCTACCCAGACCGTCCTCTCGCAGCGCCTGTTGAATCTCATCCAGACTCCGCCCAACCATGCCCTCGTGGTAAAGATAGAGCGCGTTACGACCAGTCCCCTTCACCACATACATCGCAGCATCCGCCTTCCGCAGCAACTCCTCAATGTCGTCACCGCACTCGGGATAAAGACATAGGCCAACGCTTACCGTTACCTTGATCTCACGCTCACCCAACAGTATCGGCTGGCCAGCCCTCTCGACAATCTGCCACCCGCAACGCATGACGTCATCCAAACTCTTGAAATCGGCCATCACAATCACAAACTCGTCTCCACCCATCCGCGCAATCGTGTCCGTCTCGCGTATCGATGACTTCAGCCGCGCACCGACTGCTCGCAGCAGCGCATCCCCCTCCGCATGGCCCAGCGTGTCATTAATCTGCTTGAAGTTGTCGATATCCAACATAAACACTGCAATCTTCTGCTGGTGTCGTTGCGCCCGCAGTATCGCCTGCCGCAACCGGTCGTACAGCAGCGTCCGGTTTGGCAACCCCGTCAGCTGATCATGATGCGCCAGGTAGCTCACATGGTCCGTCAGGCGCTTCCGCTCGGTCACATCGCGACTGGTAATCGCGATCCCGTCTCCCAGCTTCACTACCTGCACATTGATCCACGTCGCCTTAATCCGATCATCATCCAGAAACACTTCTGCGATAAACGGCTGCCCCGTCCGAACCACCTCTCGGTAGTTCTCAATCAATCCCGACTGAACCATGAACGGCCGCACCTCCGTCAGGACCTTACCCTCCAGTTCCGCCCGCTTCAAATTCAGCCGCCGCTCCGCATTCGGATTCAGATAGGCAAACCGAAAATCCACAATCGCACCCGTAGCATCCGGAATCCCATCGAATATATAAAAATCATCCAGACTCGACTCCGCCGCAGCCACAAACTTGTCATGCTCCTTCCGCGCAATCGCTCGACCCTCAATCAATCCGCGCAGATGAGGCAGTACCATCGCGACCACTAAAGTCACAATCACTGCGCTCAACCACTGCAACACCAGACTCTGCCCCAGCCACTCCACCCGCATCCACGCAAACAGAGCTCCCAACAGCCGCTCCAGAGCAAAAAACATCAGGAACAGAAACAGCACATAACTCATAAAGACATAGGGTGCATTGTCCCGCACCGAACGTACCCACCTCGCCAGCAGCAGCAAACACCCCGAAACCACCACCAAGGCCAATACCTTTGCCAAGAGGCCCACCCAGGAATCCACCCCCCAAAGCCGCGTAAGCCAGCCCGGCACGACCCTCTCAGCACCTTGGCCCGCAGGATAAAACAGCAGAAGCATCCCTGCCAGCCCAAACAGCACAAAGGATAGGGCCACCCGTAGACGCTGCGATGCTGGCCACATCTCCTTCATAAGCAACTCCACACCCTTTTATTTCTTCCTGCCTCTCAACCCATCAACGCCAGAAGTCCAACCCACCCACCGCGAATCTCAAGAGCCCGACATCCAAGCCCTTGCTCGGCCTCAATGCGTTACTCACCCAGACTCCTATCTGATTGAGCCCTTCCTGCACCGTCCGCGCGTCCATCACAGGCAGCTTCAATCAGGTCCACACCCACTGGCCAATTCCCTCCAACTACCTGTTCGCATGATTCACAATACCCCCAAATCACCCAAACCCAGCCCTCGAATTCGACTACTCGGCCTCACCCCGCTTGACACACTTGGTACCGCTACAGCGCCTCGCTACCTGCTCGATCGACCAAAGCCAGTCGCTTCAACACCACTCTGACATTCCAGGTCCGGACTGATATCCTTTGGTTTGAAGACTTTGCACACTTTTGACGGGGAGGGGGGGGGTACCACACCATGAGCACCGCAAGCCATACCGCCCCACGTATCTTCATCTCCGCCGGCGAAGCCTCCGGCGACCACTATGGCGCCCAGATCATTGCCGAGTTCGCCCGCCGCCACCCCCACGCCACCTTCTTCGGCCTCGGCGGCTCCGAGATGGAGTCCGCCGGACAGCAAAGAATCGTCCGCGCCGAAGACGTCGCCCACATTGGCATCACCGAGGTCCTCCTCCACGCCCCCTACATCTACGGCC
>DAICZO010000011.1 GCA_027311125.1 Acidobacteriaceae bacterium | reverse complement strand
CCCCACCACCGGCCAGGCTTCACCTATCCTTGCCGTAGACTTTTCGCACAACATGCTGTCCAGGGGGGCACAGAAATTCCGTCCGCATCCCATCATCCCTATCGAGGCCGACGCCCTGCATCTCCCGGTCGCCTCCAACTCGGTTGACCTGGTTACCTCCGCCTTCGGCTTCCGCAATCTGGCCAACTACGAAGAGGGCCTGAATGAACTCTTCCGTGTCCTTCGCCCGGGTGGCCGGATTGGAATCCTCGACTGCAACCAGCCCGAAGGCCTGGTCGGAGCCCTCTACAACCTCTACTTCAAGAAGATCCTTCCACGCGTAGGAGGTCTCATTTCAGGTCAATCTGCTGCCTACAGCTACCTCCCAGCGTCCGTTGAGCGCTTTCCTCGTCCACCCCGCATGCTGCAGCTGGTCCGCAACGCCGGTTTCAAGAGTGCGACCTGGACCGGCTATACGCTGGGTACTGCCGGTCTCTACCGCGCCACCAAACCATGACAAAGGACAACCTTCCCAAACAGCAGAAATGTCTACTTTGTTAATGGTGGTGAGTCTTACTAGTGTGCGCTGGCTGTGGCAGTGGTGTAGGTAGACCAGGCCAAGCCGTCGGCATTGTTGCCCGCGTTAATGAGCGATTGGACCTTGAAGGTTTTCAGGTCAATAGCGGCGACGGTGTGGTCTTTGTTGCACGAGACATAGGCGACGAGGCCGTCCGGGCGGATGAGGACCTCCTGGGGCTGGGCGGGAACGTCGATGGTTTGGATGACCTTGAGAGTTTGGAGGTCGATGATAGCCACCTGGGATGATTTGGAGAGGCAGAGGATGAGGTAGTGTCCGTCGTGGGTGGGGGCGCTACCGTAGCCGGTGCCGGGGAGAGCGACCCAGGTTTTGAGCTTTCGGGTGGCGGTGTCTATGACGGCGAGGCGGGGTTGGTCCCAGTCTGAGGTGAAGAGGAGTTTGTCGTCGTTGGAGATAGAGATGCGCTGGACGCGGACTTTGCCGGGGGTGGCTCCGGGGCCTTCGATGGGGATAATGGCGAGGGTTTTGTGGGTATTGAGATCGAGGACGGAGACGGAGCTGGGGCCGACGTTGGCGGTGTAGGCGAAGTGGCCGTCGTGGGAGAGGGTGAACATATGCGACTCAGGCTGGCCGGTGGGAATCTGGTAGAGAACCTTTAAGGTTTTGGGGTCGATGGCCGTAATAGCCTGGTCGAGTTCGGTGGAGACGTAGAGGAGATTGCGGTGGGTGTCGAAAAGGGGGAGGTGGGGACGGACGCCGTGGCCGAAGTCTACTGTGGAGGTGATGGTGCGGGAGGGCACATCGATGACGAGCATCTCGTGGCCATCGGTGCCGGGGCGGCCAACGCCGGCGTTGCCGTAGATGGGAATATAAGCGGTACGGCCGTCAGGGGAGGTAGCGACTTCATGACCGGTGATGCGGTCTTCCTGAAGTGCGAAGGTTTGCTTGGAGGTGGCGGCATCGATGAAAGAAAGAGTATGGTCGGTTTGGTTCGCGACGAGGAGTGTGCCCGACTGGGCGAGGGCTGAGGGCAGGGCCAGGGAGATGGCGAGCAAGGAGACGGTGCAAGCATGAATCTTCATGTTCGCGAGTCTACATGGGTGCAAGTGCGGGTGGAAAGACTTGGCTGAGGTCAAGCTTGGGGATGTATTTCCGGTGGCTTAGTGTTTCCGTTCTACGAGGTAGTTGGCCAGGGATTTGAGTGGGGTAGCTGCTTCGCCGAAGGGGCTAAGGGCTTCGAAGGCATCTGCGATGAGTTGTTCGGCGTCGCGGATGGACTGGTCGATGCCATAAACGGCTGGCCATGTGGCCTTGATGCTGGCGGTGTCTTTGCCTGCGGTCTTACCGAGTTCGGCAGAGGACTGCGTCATGTCGAGGACGTCGTCGACGATCTGGAAGGCCAGGCCGGCTTTTTCGCCGAAGGTGCGTAGGCGCTGGATGGTGTCGGCGCTGGCCTCGTGTGCGGAGGTGCCGTAGAGGCCTCCGGAGACGATGCTGGTGGTGATCAGGGCTCCAGTTTTTGCACGGTGGATCGACTCGACGAGTTCGGCGGTGGGTGGTGTCCCTTCGGACTCTATGTCGACGACTTGACCGCCGATCATGCCGGGGGGTAGCGGCGAGTGGGAACCTACTCCGGTGCCTACCGCGAGGGTGATCTCACGGAGTATGGCCACGGTGGTAGCAGGAGGCGTGGGGAGTGCGGCCAGGGTCTGGAAGGCGAGGGTCTGGAGTGCGTCGCCTGCAAGGATGGCGATCGCTTCACCGAAGAGTACGTGGCAGGTTGGCTGGCCGCGTCGGAGGTCATCATTGTCCAGCGCGGGGAGATCGTCGTGGATGAGGGAATATGTGTGGAGCATTTCGAGCGCGGCAGCCAGGTCAGCGATTCCTTCGGGCAGGTTCCTGGTTCCGGCGACCATGCGGGCGGCTTCCATGCAGAGGACCGGGCGGAGGCGCTTGCCACCAGCAAAGGTGCTGTGACGCATGGCGCGGTGAATGGAGTGCGGCAGCGTGTCGGGTGAGGGCAGGAGGTGGTCGAGGGCTGCGTCAGTAAGTTGCGCGCCGGATAGAAGCAGGGTTTTGACGTTGGGCTGCATGGAGCTTTGATGATAACTGAATGTAGTACAGGGGAGGGCCTATGGTGTTCGGCGGATGGAGGTGATGATGAAGATGAGGAGAGAGATGAGAGAGATGCCGATCCCAAGGGTCTGGTCGGGGAGTAGCTTGGCGGTGATGTGGAC
>DAICZO010000004.1 GCA_027311125.1 Acidobacteriaceae bacterium | reverse complement strand
CCCCACCCCTAGAAATGCGTCACCGGCACATTGTCGAGCGAAAAGATCTCCAGCCGCACCTTCCACTGGGCAGACTCCCCCGGCTGTAGCACCATCATCCCCGTATCCTGCTCCTTCGCCCACTCCCGCCCAAACGGATCGTCGTAGTTGAACCGCGGATTGATCGTCACCACCGATCCGTCCGCAGGGGAATGGACGCTGATGCACTTGATCGCCGCGGTCAGCGCCGTCAACCGCAATCCATACCCGCTGCTCTGGTCCCGCAACTCAACCACTGGCCCGTTATCCAGCAGGCTTTGCTTCAAATGGACAAAGCTGGCATCCATCGCCTTGTCTCCCAGCGCTACCCCTCCTCGTGACGTATAGTCATAGCCCGTATCAGTAACCGCCAGCAGCTTACCCGTAGGACGACCGTCTGCACCAACCTCCACCCGCTCGCCACTAGGTAGCTTGAGTCGCGCATGCGAACGGTCGCCGCTCACAATCGCAAACCGAGGACTCCACCCAACTCCTACCGGCTCTGCTTCGGTTCCCGTATTCTTTGCGACGACTTTAATCTCCAGGATGTGGCTGCTCAACAACGCCGTCATCGTCACTTCCGTCTTGGCGAGCCACCGCCCTCCAAACGATCCCGCCTCAAATACTGCTTTGGTTGAGTCTCCATCGGGCATTACGTTCGTCTCAACGGTATCGGCACCCCGTGTCAGCAGCAACCCGCCCATCGCCATACCACCGTTCGCCGCTCCGCTCACGGTCACCGGCACGCTCAGCCCGCGGCCTTGCCAAGTCGTCATCACATTCTTACCATCGGCCGAAGCAACGCCGCCCAAACGACTCCCCCATGGCAACTCCAGTGCCCCACCCAGTCCCAGGCTCCCCGCTCCGTTCTCATCCAGTGCCGCTCCATTCATAAGCTTGGCTGCATCTTCCAGCCTTGGTGATGCCAGCAGATCCACCTCACCCTTCTGCGGCAGAAACGCACGTAACTGCAGTAGGTTCATCCCCCTCCCTGGCAAAAACGTAGCGGTCACAAACTCCGGAACCATGCCCCCCGCCATAGGGGATCGCTGTAATACCAGCGCCTCCTGTCCCCCAAACTGAATCACTGCTGGAGGCGGTACCGTTGCATTAGCTCCCAACTGTGCTTTCAACTTTGTCAGGTCGCCGCGACCACGTTCGCGTGCTGCAAAGATGACCCCACCCAGCACCAGTGCCAGTCCTGCGGCCGTCAGCAGTCCGGATCGCATCAACGTGTTCCGCCACACCGAGTTCCGCAACGCAGCCAGGCGTCCTGCAACCATCGCAGCATACAGTCGACTAATTCGTGTCTCTTCCAAGCAGGTCACCTTACGTCGTACATCAAATCAATTCAGCGTTCCGTCCTGCAGACCTGCTCGATACCGTGCTTTCCAATCGGTCGATATCATAATCTTGTGATCAAACGCTCCGCCATCCAGTCTACTTCCTTACTGCTTCAGCAGATTCAAGACGACATCATCCACTGCGAACTCTGTCCCCGCCTCCGCACCTACTGCCAGGGCATCGGAGCCACTCGCCGCCGCGCCTACCAGGACCAGACCTACTGGGCACGCCCCGTCCCCGGCTTTGGAGACCCGCGCGCCCGTGTCCTCATCGTTGGACTCGCTCCCGGAGCACATGGTGCCAACCGCACCGGACGCCCCTTCACCGGGGACGGCTCCGGTGACTTCATGTACCCCGTCCTGCACGACCTCGGCTTCGCCAACAAACCCCGAGCCATCGCTCGCGACGACGGCCTCAAGCTTCACCACGCATGGATCGCCTCCGTCGTCCGCTGCGCCCCGCCCGGAGACAAACCACTCCCGCAGGAGATCCGCAACTGCAGCCAGCACTTCACCGCAGAAGTCGCCGCACTGCCACGCATCAAAGTCATCGTCTGTCTGGGAAAGATAGCCTTCGACGGCTGTATCAGCCATCTGCTACACACCAACGTAATCCCGGCAAAGTCCCCATACCGCTTCGCCCACGCAGCCGAATACCGCCTGCCCAACGGCATTTACCTGCTCGCCAGCTACCACCCATCCCTGCGCAACACCAATACCGGACGCCTCGACCGCCCCATGTTTACCCGCGTCTTTCTGCGGGCAAGGGAACTTGCCGGCCTCGCGATCTAGCCGTACACCCTAACCCTGCCTACGTTTATCCCACACCAGGTTCAGCGCAACCAGCGGTGGAGCCATCATCATCGCCAGAAACAACGCGCCATCGATCAACTCTTTCATAGTCACCTCAGCGGTAACTCTATCCTCGCCACACCCTGCTCTTCTGCAACTTCTTCCATGCAGAATGTACCTCATCATTACCCATTCAGGTTCCTCGCTTCATCACTGCACTTCTTCCTTAATACTCCACCCGCAAAAAATCCAACCAATCCCCACCGACATGAATCCAATCACTTAGAACTTAAATCTGTGATCGAGGTGTCCCGTCATGAACTCCAGAAACTGCTGGTTCGCCTTTGGCATCGGAGTCGCCGCCGGAGCGACCATTGCCCTCCTCTATGCCCCTCAATCTGGGGCCAGAACCCGCAAGCAACTCCGCCGTGGTGTCGACGAAGCCGGTGACTATCTCGCTGAGGCTGGCGACTACCTCAAAGATCAGGCCGAGCGCCTCACCTCTGAGGCAGAAAAAGCCATCAAGCGCACCCGCAATCAGGTCGATTCTGTAGTAGACCAGGCTGGAGACGTCATCTCCGGAGCCCTCAAATCAGCCCGCTCCCTGGTCTAAGAGCCGTCCTTACGCCCTCCCCACGTGTATCGCAGCGCGAGGCCACCATCTCACTCCTCGCGCTGCAATACGCTTACTCCCGCGGCCCGATCGTCACTACAAAATAAGTCGCCCGCGTATCCCCCACATTCTGGATAAAGTGCTGGTCCCCCGCCACGCAAATCCCCACGTCGCCCGCCACCATCCGGCGCGCTACTCCATTCGTGGTCAGCTCCACCGTGCCTTCACGCACCAGCCACAACTCGTTATGTACATGCGTCCCCACCGGCTCATGCGGAGCCCCCGGCTCCTGCATCGTCTCATGCATCTCCACACGCACATCGCCCGCCGACAACATCCCCGCCACGTAGCTACGCGAAACCCTCTGCGGTACTCCGCTGGCAGAGCGTGGCGCGCCCGGCTGATAAACCCCCGATGTCAGCACCGGCAGCGCAGCCTTCTTTGCTCCAGCGTCCTGCCCCTGTGCCTCCGCTACATTCAAAGACCCAAACGCCAGCAGCGCTGGCACCAATGCTGCAAACTCTCGACGATCCATAACGTTTCACTCTCCTCCCTGCGGTTAAGCAATACGCCCCGGCGATCACGCCGGGGCATATAGTCCTTCTTACGTCTCTAGACCTACACGCTCGTCAGCGCAAAGCCCGACAGCTTCTCCTCGCCATCCGACGAAATCGGCCGGTAGTACAGCGAGTTGTTCTCCATGTACACCTCCAGAAACGCTGGTCGCTGCACAATTCCGCCGCCAATCAACGCCTCCGAAAGTGGATCTTCAATATAGCGCTGCAGAGCCCGGCGTAGCGGTCGCGCACCATACGTCCGGTCCGATACCGTCTTTTCCAGAATCCACTTCTTCGCCTCATCCGTCACCGAGATCGTGATCGCCTTGTGCACCAGGTTCGCGTTCAACTGCTGCACCAGCAACTCCAGAATCTGCATCAGGTCCGAGTCTGACAGCGACGTAAAGATAATGATCTCGTCCAGACGATTCAGGAACTCTGGATTGAAGGTTCGTTTCACCTCGCCTCGCACCAGCTCTTCCATCTTGTCCAGCACCATGTCTTCCTTCTCGCTCTGGAAGCCCAGCCCCTGCCGCTTCTGCAGGTGCTTCGCTCCAATGTTCGACGTCATGATGATGATCGTGTTCTTGTAGTCGACCGTGTTGCCCAGCCCATCCGTCAACTGCCCGTCTTCAAATACTTGCAGCAGCAGGTTGAACACATCCGGATGCGCCTTCTCGATCTCGTCCAGCAGCACCACGCAGTACGGGTTGCGCTTCACCCGCTCCGTCAACTGGCCGCCCTCTTCGTAGCCCACATATCCTGGAGGCGAACCAATCAGCTTGCTCACCGAGTGCTTTTCCATGAACTCCGACATATCGAACCGGATCAGGGCCTTCTCGCTGCCAAACAGAAACTGCGCCAGCGTCCGCGCCATCTCGGTCTTGCCCACGCCCGTCGGCCCCAGGAACAGGAAGCTGCCAATCGGACGCGCCGGGTTCTTCAACCCTGCACGAGACCGGCGAATCGCCCGCGCCAGCGCCGAGATCGCCTTCTCCTGCGAGATCACGCGCTTGTGCAGCTCTTCCTCCACCCGCAGCAGCCGCTGCATCTCTTCTTCCTTCAGCGAGTTCACCGGCACGCCCGTCCAACGGCTCACCACGTCCTCAATGTCCTCCCGCGTCACGATGCCCGCGGAAGAGTCATCCAGGTGATACTTGTCCCGCAGCGCCCGCAGATTCTCACGCTCCTTGCGCTCTTCGTCCGAGTAGAACCGTGCCTTCTCGAACTCATGATTCGCAATCGCATTCTCCATCCGGTGCACGATGAACTTGATCCGCTTCTGCACCTCGGTCAGCTCTTCGGGCAGGGAAGTCTGCCGCAGCTTCACCCGCGCTCCTGCCTCGTCGATCAAGTCAATCGCCTTGTCCGGAAGAAAACGATCAGGAATATAGCGGCTCGAATGCGTCACAGAAAAAGTAATCGCCTCATCCGTGTAGGAGACCGCGTGAAACTTCTCATACTTCTCCTTGATCCCCATGATGATCTTGATCGCATCTTCTTCGTTCGGCGGCGGCACCTTCACTGCCTGGAACCTGCGCTCCAGAGACCGGTCTTTCTCAATCGACTTCCGATACTCCGCAGGCGTAGTTGCGCCAATGCACTGGATCTCGCCGCGGCTCAGCGCCGGCTTCAGAATGTTCGCTGCATCCAGCGAGCCTTCCGCCGAACCTGCACCCACCAGTGTGTGCAACTCGTCGATAAACACAATGGAGTTCTGGTTTTCCATCAACTCCTTCATGATCGTCTTCAGCCGCTCTTCAAACTGCCCGCGATACTTCGTCCCAGCAACGATCAGGCTCAGGTCCAGTGCCAGCACCCGCTTGTCAGCCAGAAAACTCGGCACCTCGCCATCGGCAATCTTCTGTGCCAGCCCTTCCACAATTGCGGTCTTGCCCACGCCCGGCTCGCCGATCAGCACCGGATTGTTCTTCGTCCGGCGGCACAGAATCTGGATCACCCGATCCACCTCGGTATCGCGTCCAACCAGTGGGTCCAGTTGCTGATCCATCGCACTCTGCGTCAGGTCGCGCGAAAACTCCGCCAGCATGCTCTGCTCGCCGCGCTGTCCCTTGCCGCCCTGCGACGTCGGCGCCTTCTCCTGCGTCGTCCGCTGCAACTCTTCTCGAATCGCCGGCAGACGCAGTCCACGCTCGGTCAAAATCTCCGCCGCAAAACACTTCTCTTCGCGCAGCAGGCCCAGCAGCAGATGCTCCGTGCCAATGTGTTTATGCGATAGCCGCTCAGCCTCTTCCGCCGCATACGCCAGCACCCGCTTGCACTCGTTCGAGAGCGGCAGGTCGACCGAAGTCGATACCTTCTCCCGAATCGTTGTGTGGCCTTCAATCTGTTTTCGTATCGACTCCACCGACGCATGACTCCGCAAAAAACGGTTTGTCAGCGCCTTGTCCTCCCGCAACAACCCAAGCAACAGGTGCTCGGTCTCGATGTAAGGCGACCCAAACTGACTGGCCTCATAGCGTGCGAAGAAGATCACGCGCCTCGCCTTCTCTGTATAGCGTTCGAACATGTTCCCCCTTACATGAACCGCTCACCCCATCAGCCCGAAGGCCACATGGACTGCCGGCTACCGTTAGCCCAGTACACGTCCCGTGCGAAGCTGCTCGCTCGAAACAAAACCGGCTGCTTCCAGCATCAGAAGCATCCACTTACTTCCTTCCAGTCTATTCCTCCGCGTATCCAGCGAAAAGAGCCCTGAAAGTTATGCATACCCTACATCACTTCCCGTTGGACGCACCATGTGCAAAATTGGCTATTAATCCCATCCCATCACAAAAGCCATCATTTTCGCCACTTATACCAACTTCCCATTCCGCAGCCGCAGCATCCGGTCACACCGTCCCGCAAACTCCAGATTGTGCGTAACCAGCACACTGGAAAGGCCATGCTCCCTATGCAACTTCTGGATCAGTCCGAATACCACCTCCGCAGTCTTCCCGTCCAGATCCCCCGTCGGTTCATCCGCCAGCAGCATCTGCGGCTCCGTCACCAGCGCCCGCGCCAGGCTCACCCGCTGCTGCTCACCACCGCTCAACTCGCCCGAACGATGCTCCCCCCGGTCCCCCAGCCCTACCTCGTCCAGCCACACCCGGGCCCGCTCCAGTGCAGCGCTCCGTCCCATCCCCCGCGCCAGCAGTGGCATTGCCACATTCTCCAGCATGGGAAACAAAAGCGTTGTTGCAATAACCGCAATGCTCTCTGTCTTGAGGGTAAAGAGGGATGGAGTTCCCACTGAGATCTCTACTCCCAAAAATAGCACTCCCGTGACAACTCCTGAGAGAAGTCCCGATTTGAGTGACCCCATTCTTCCTGGGAGAAGCAGTGCGAGGCTGCTTGAAATCG
>DAICZO010000540.1 GCA_027311125.1 Acidobacteriaceae bacterium | reverse complement strand
CGGGTTGGGTTTGTGGATGAATGCCGAGGTGGGCGGCACGGTCGATGGGGTTGCGTGGTTCACAGTCTTCGAGGGGGAAACGGATGAGGGGGAAGTCGAGGCGGCTTTCGGTTTCGGCGAGGAAGCGATCTACTCCCCAGCGATCGACGAGGTACTTGAGGCGGGCTTTTTTGCGGTCAGTGCGGTCGCCGTTCTCGGAGAAGACACGGATCATGGCTGCGGTGACGGCTACGGTCTGGTCGGGGCGGAGGAGCATCCCGCAGTCGGAGGCGAACTGCTTGTGGCCGGTGATGCCGCAGAGGAGGACGCGGAAGTAGATGCCGGCGGGGATGCCGTGACCCTCGTTGACGCGGACCGCGATGAAGCCGATGTCGTTGGTGTCTGCGACGACACTGATGGCGCCGCCGTTGTCGAAGGCGACGTTTAATTTGCGGGGCAGGCCGAAGAGGTCGCGGGAGTTGAGGATGTAGAGGTTGAGGGCTTCGGCGAGGTGGGCCACATCGTAGAGTTCGGTGGGGTCGATGCCGGTGATGGGGGAGGCGGTGATGTTGCGGATATTGTCTGCGCCGGCGCCGCGGGAGGACATGCCGAGAGCCTGAACGCGGGAGAGGACGCGGACGATGTCCTTGGGCTGAAACTCTCGGATCTGGAGGTGGCCGCGGGTGGTGAGATCACAACGACCGGAGCCCAAGTCCCGGGCCATCTGGGCGAGACCGCGCATCTGGTAGGAGGTGAGTTGGCTGCCGGGGACGCGCATACGCAGCATGAAGGAGTCCTGCGTGGGGGCGACGTAGAAGAGGCCGTGGAATTTGAAGCGGAAGAGATCGTCGGGCGCTGGTTGCTTGTTTTCGCTGGCGTGTGCGAGGAGTTTGTTCCAGATGTCGAGGGGGTTTTCTTCGAACTTCCAGCGTTCTTCCTTGCAGAGATCGGAGACGGGTGTACCGAGGTAGATCTCGTCGGTGACTTCGTCGGAGTTGCTGGGGAGTGCCGCAGTGGATTGGTTTGCGGGTGCGGCAGCGGCCGGGAGAGCGACTCGATGTGCGACCCCAGCGAAGAAGCCCTGGAGGTATTGCTTCTGCTGTGAGTCGAAGTCGGCGGAGGTGATGGATTGCGAATTCATGCGGAAGATCCTCTTGGGAAAGCTTCAGGAGACTGAAGGCTGCCGTGAAGTTCGTGAGCGCGTGGTGCGATGCGGTAGTAGCAAAGCAGACCATGCAGGGCCAGATCGAACATCGTGATCCTTGATGGAGTTCAAGGCGATGGATTCAGGGCTCTTCGCGGAGCATGAAATGTGAGGTGTGAGAGAGGTGCCCGCTCCACAGCATGGTGAGGGGCTTGTCAGAGAGGCGTTGCTGCACGCCTTCTATCGCTAAAGATAGCAGTGTTCTGTTGTTTGGCAAATTGACATAGAAAAAAGCTATACGGTGTATTGAGTGAACTGAATACTCGCGGCTTGGTGCGGGTTTACGGTGACAAAGTGATTGCGTGGTGACAGGGTGCATGTTACAAACGCGTTACTGCAACAACCAAGCCACGACACCTTGACGTGTCACTTCTACGCATTGGAATAGCGTTCCCATGAAGCACGGTGGATGCATTTCCTGATGATGAGTTGGGCGCTGACAGCCTGACACACACCTACTGGCGATAACTGAGACAGAATGCTGCTGACGCATACCGAACGTATGCAAGTGTGTTGGCGAGTTTGATTCCGCATCGGGCGGTGTTGAGTTCCTTGTTGGTTGTAAGGGATTTTCATCCATTCGATGGATTCGACTCTCCGTGGATTCGTATACGTTCAGTAGCTGTCACCAAGACATTCGATATCCAAATTGCCCCCATTCTGGAGGATTATGAGAGTACTTGTCGCTTCGCTATTTTTGAGTACGGTTGCTTCGTTCGGGCAGACGTCTGTTCCTGCTGCACCTAAGCCTGCTGTGACGGGGAAGCTGCCGTTTAGCGTGAGTGTGTATGACCGGACGCGCGTCGATGCATGGCAGTGGTTTGCGGCGCCGCCCGAGACGGAGACGTACGGATATGTGGAGTCGCTGGTGCGGCTTGGGATTGCGCAACGGATCAAGCATGTGGACTGGCAGTTAGAGCTGTCGCAGCCAGCGATGCTGGCTCTGCCGAGCACTTCGATTTCACCAGTAGCGGCACAGGGGCAGTTGGGACTGGGTGGTACCTACTATGCGTCCAACGGCAACAATTCGTATCCTGCGGCAGCATCGCTGAAGCAAGGCTTTGTGCGGTATCACTTTTCCGGTCAGGACAAGTCGGTTCGGCTGGGACGTTTTGAGTTTTTCGATGGGCAGGAGATGCAGCCGAAGAATTTGTCGCTGAGTTGGTTGCAGTCAAACCGGATTGCGCAACGGTTGATTGGCAACTTTGGATTTTCGAATGCACAGCGGAGTTTTGACGGTATTGATGCGCATTATGGTGGGGCGTCCTGGGATGTAACGGGGATGGCGGCACGAGCCGATCAGGGGGTGTTCAATATGAACGCCAATCCAGAGTTGAATGTGGATGTGCAGTACCTGGCGTTGAGTCGTTACGAGTTGAAGCAACATGTGCTTTGGCGTGTTTTCGGCATTGGATTCCATGATGGCCGAACTGGAGTTCTTAAGACAGATAACCGTCCGCTGCCGGTACGTACGGCGGATCATCACAATATTCGTGTGGGAAGCTATGGCGGTAATGTGTTGACGGTAGCGCCTGCGGGGCAGGGGCAGGTTGATTTTCTGGCGTGGGGGGTGCTGCAGAATGGTAACTGGGGCGTGCAACACCATAGCGCTGGAGCCGTTGCGGTTGAAGGCGGTTATCAATTTACCAAGGTTGCAACGAAGCCCTGGGTGCGTGGTGGATTTTATCGCGGTACAGGCGACAACAACCCGAATGACGATCAGCACAATACGTTCTTCCAAGTGCTGCCGACTCCACGGGTGTATGCACGATTTCCTTTCTTCAACCTGATGAACAGCAAAGATCAGTTTGTACAGGTGATTGATAAGCCGACGAAGAGGGTTGAGGTTCGGAGCGATCTGCACTGGCTGCAACTGACTTCGGCTAACGATCTTTGGTATCAGGGTGGCGGTGCTTTCGATAACAAGGTATTTGGTTTTGTGGGGCGACCAGCGAATAGCCACTCCAGCTTTATCTCGCTGGCGGATATAAGCGCAGACTGGCAGGCGACCCATGCACTGGCGGTGAACTTCTACTATGCCCATGCGTGGGGAAAGTCGGTGGTGAGCGCAATTTATCCGACCGGCCATACTGCCCAGTATGGGTATGTTGAGATGGTTTATCGGTGGGGCGTTGCGCAGAGAGGCGGAAGCAAATAGACATGGTTCAGCGGAGAAGTTATTGATTTAGAGGTCCTGCGTTGATGTTGCTGTGCGATAGAACCGGTGCTGCAGGGTGCCGGTTCTGTCGTGCGTTTGATGGCGATGGAGTGCGCGTTGGGAGAAGAGGATTTTGTGTGGAGCGTCATTAGCCGCTAATATCGTGAACAACAGCTCAATTAAAAGATGCTTTTAGGGATGTAAAGCGCAGCGTGGATGGTTACGTAAGATTTGCGTTCTATTCGAAGAGATTGCGCACAGATACTTGATGCTGTATCGACTGTTTGGGGGATTGTATGGCTCACGCCAGCTTTGACGGACTACGAGTGTTATCACTGGAGTCTCGTCGAGCGAAGGAAGTCGCGAAGTTGATCCGTACGTATGGCGGAGAGGCTTTTGTTGTGCCTTCGATGCGTGAGGTAGGGCTGGAGTCGAACCACCAGGCACTGGAATTTTCGGATCGTCTACTGGCAGGTCAATTTGACCTGGTGCTTTTTTTTACTGGTGTTGGGGTGCGTGCGCTGGTGGACATTGCCTCGACGCGACATCCTCGGGAAGAGTTTCTAGACGCGTTGCGCAAGGTGAAGGTTGGAGCACGCGGTCCGAAGCCGGTTGCGGCGTTGCGAGAATTGAAGATTCCGGTGGCGGCTACGGCATCTGAGCCTGCGACGTGGCGGGAGATGATGGCGGCACTCGATGCGGAGTTTGGAAGTTCTCTGGCTGAGTTTCGAGTGGCGGTGCAGGAGTATGGTGCGTCGAATCCGGAGTTTCTGGCGGATCTGACGGAGCGCTGTGCCGAGGTGACGAAGGTTCCGGTGTACCAGTGGGCGTTGCCTGAGGATGTTCAGCCGCTGCGGGAGTGTGTGCTGGGTATTGCGAACGGCAGCATCGACGTGGTGTTGTTTATGACGGCGGTGCAGGTGATTCATCTGTTTCAGGTTGCGGAAGAGATGGGATTCCGTGAGGAACTGCGGGCTGGGTTGTTGTCGACGGTGGTAGTGTCGATAGGGCCAACGACCTCGGAGGAACTGGCGCAGTATCAGATTGTTCCAGACTTTGAGCCATCACGGCCGAAGATGGGTTTTATTGTGAATGAGGCTGCGCAGTACTCGGCCAAGATACTGAACGAGAAGCGCAGCGGAATTGCGAATATCGCGATCAAGCCTGCGACAGCGACCACGCTCAATGTGACGGCTGCGTCAAGGGTTGGTGGGGTTCCACGGGTGGCGGCTTCTTCGCCGACAATGGCGGGGTTTCGCGACGGCTTGACGTCGATCGATTTTCTGCACGAGGTGAGTAGCCGGATTGCTGCGGCTGACTCCTTTCACATGGTGCTGGGCAGTATTCTCGATTTCGTCACGACAGTGATTCCTTGTGATTCGTGTTTTATCTATGTGTTGGAGCACGACAAACTGGTGCTTCGCGCGTCGAAGAATCCGCATGCGGACCTGGTGGATCAGCTTGGTGTGCAGATTGGGCAGGGAATCACGGGATGGGTTGCGGAGCATCGGGAGCCAGTGGCTATTGCATCGGGAGCGTCCAATGATTCAAGGTTTGTGATCTTTCGAAATTTGCCGGAAGACCATTTTGAGGCGATTTTGTGCACACCGATTTTGTGTGCGAACCGCGTGGTTGGGGTGATCAATCTGCAACACAGGCTGACCTATGCGCATACGGCGGAGCAGGTGCGATTGCTGTCGATGCTGGGCTATCTGGTTGGAGCGGAGATCGAGCGCACGCGACTGGAGACGGAGAACGTGCAACTGGCGGGCCGTCTGGAGGCACGCAAGGCGCTGGATCGAGCGAAAGGAATACTACAGCGCGATCTGGGGATTACGGAGGAAGAAGCGTATCGCACGATGCAGCGCGAGAGTCGGCAACGACGTAAGTCGATGCGAGAGATTGCGGATGCGATTCTGCTGGGCGACGACCTGAAGAAGGGTCAGCAGGACGACGAGCACAAGCGCGCGCGGGGGTGATGGAGTGCTGCTATGCAGGCGTCAGAGTTAGTTATTTGTTGACAAAGTATCTGGAGTCGTTCAGGCTAAGTAGCAATGGTTATCACTTCCACCACGATGGCATGTTGCATGTACGGCACAATGTGTTGCTGTATGGCATGCGTACGTGGGTGTGAGTGTTGTTGATAGCCAACTAAATCTATCTCGATCACTCGAAACACAAGCCCCCACACTCTGCCGTTCTGGAATGTGGGCTTTTTGTTTTGTGCCTCTCCGCTCTTTCACTACTTTAGACAGGATCAATTATGGGATTTTCCGCAACGTTGGACATGGTCGCGCCAAGTGCCGCGAAGCTGAGTCATCTGCAGATGCTGGAGGCGGAGAGTATTCATATTTTCCGCGAGGTGGCCTCTGAGTTTCAGAAGCCGGTGATGTTGTATTCGATTGGCAAAGACTCGTCGGTGATGTTGCGCCTGGCGCAGAAGGCATTTTTTCCCGGACCGATTCCCTTTCCTTTGCTGCATGTGGATACGGGGTACAAGTTCAAGGAGATGATTACGTTTCGCGATGAGCAGGCAGCCTCGCTGGGTCTGGATCTGCGGGTGTGGCGGAATGAGCAGGCTCTGGCAGATGGAGCGAATCCGGTGCGACTGGGGACGCAGCGGTGCTGCGGTCTGCTGAAGACGACAGCGCTGCTGGATGGTCTGCGCGAGCATGGCTTTGATGCTGCGTTTGGCGGTGCGCGGCGTGATGAAGAGAAGTCGCGGGCCAAGGAGCGTATTTTTTCGTTCCGCGACCGGGCTGGCCAGTGGGACCCGAAGAACCAGCGTCCGGAGGTTTGGAACCACTACAACGGCC
>DAICZO010000537.1 GCA_027311125.1 Acidobacteriaceae bacterium | reverse complement strand
AAGCACCAAAGTCCACACCGGCACCCGGTGTGGCGCTGGGGGTATCCGTCAACGATGTACCTGTGAAAGACAGGGTGTTGGTAACACCGCTCGTACCCGTAATCGTCAACTTGTTGGCATTCGCACCAGTACCAACCGCTGCCGTAACACCGGTAATACCCGCACCGTTGATCTGCGTAGCCACAGCACTCAACGAAGAACCAGCCGCTACCGTCAGATTCACGGCAGAACCACCGGCATACGTGATCGACAACGTACCACTCAACGAGTCCGAAGCCCCTGCGGTAGTCAACGTGGAACTAGCCGGTGTCGTAGCCGTTGGAACAACTGGCGTAGAGAACGACACAGCAGCGGCAGAAGCTGGTGCCGACTCGCCAACCGACGAAGTAGTCAACGCACCAACCGTATCACTGAAGACGTTCGCGCCCGAGGTCGTTCCATCGCTCACAAAAAGCTTCGTGGCACTAGACGAAAAGACCGTGTTCCCGTTGAAGTTGGTCGTCGATCCAATGTTGCCGACTTCAGAGATGATGTTCTGATACTCCTGATTGGCGGAGCTCACCTGGTTCGTGTTCAGCGTACCGTTGGCCGCTTCCGTCGCCAGTGTCACGGCACGATTCAGCAGATTGGTAACCTGGGCCAGCGCACCGTCTGCTGTCTGCAACAAGCCAACACCCGCAGTCGCATTCTGCGAGGACTGGGTCAGCGCAGCCACATTGGCCTGCAAACCATTGGCAACCGCAAGACCGGCTGCATCGTCCGCGCCGCTGTTGATGCGCGAACCCGAAGATAGCTGCGTCAGTACATTCTGCAGACTGTTCTGCGTCTGGTTCAGATTGTTCTGGGCATAAATTGCCGCGATGTTATTTAGGACACCCAATGACATGTAGAAACGCTCCTGTAGGACGATTTGAACTGCCGCGTCGTCTGCCCCGGGTGTCTGTTCCTCACTCGATCACGCCAACTGGGCGCTCACAAGCTCTGGTTCACCGTGCGGAAGGCTCCGCGTTCCCACACCTCATCGGCTGTCACCTGCAGGACATGAATTGACCCCAGCACCGCCTATACCTTGGTAACCCTCGCGCCACGCTCCACCCCGCCGATGAATCCGATAGAAAGGCCACGCCCACATGATCGAACTCACCAGGCTCAACGGCAGCCGCATCGACGTCAATAGCGATCTCATCAAGTACACCGAAGCCGCACCCGACACTGTCCTCACCCTCATCACCGGAGAAAAACTCGTCGTCCTCGAGACCTGCGATCAGCTCACCCAACGCGTCATCGCCTATCGTGCCGCCGTGCTGCACAGCGCCTGGCCCGAAGCCGCCGTCCCACTCGCTGCCAAAGCAGCCTTCGACGCCCAACGCCTCGAACAGCAACAACTCAACAAGCGCTCTCACGACTAACCACCTTTCCCCACAAAGGACCTCACTATGGATATCGCCAGCATCGGTGGAATCGCACTCGCCATCATCGGCATCCTCGCCGGCATGATGATCGAAGGCGGCAGTATCGCCCAGATCACCCAGCCCACTGCCGCCATGATCGTCATCGGCGGAACCGCCGGCGCCGTCATGCTACAGTTTCCGTTACATATCTTCCTCGCCGCACTCAAAGCCGTAGGCAAAGTCTTCCTCCATAAAGGAGCCGACGGCGAGGCCACCCTCAAGCAACTCGTCGACTTCGCCAACAAGGCCCGCAAAAGCGGGATCGTCTCACTCGACGCCGATCTCGCCTCCGTCTCCGACCCCTTCCTCAAGCAAGCGCTCATGCTGGCCGTCGACGGTACCGAACCCAGCGAAGTCCGCAAGATCATGCAACTCGAACTCGACAACAAATCCGAAATCGAAGAAAAAATCCCAGCCGTATTCGAGGCGGCAGGCGGCTACTCTCCCACCGTAGGCATCATCGGCGCCGTCCTTGGCCTCATTCAGGTCATGAAGAATCTCGCCAACATCGACGAAGTCGGCCGCGGCATCGCCACCGCCTTCGTCGCCACCATCTATGGCGTCGCCGTCGCCAATCTCATCTGCCTCCCCGCCGCAGGCAAACTCAAATTCCGACACCGTGAAGAGCAGATGATCAAGGAGATGATGCTCGAAGGAGTTATCTCCATCCTCGAAGGCATGAATCCACGCATGATCGAGACCAAGCTCCGCACCTACCTCTTCGACTCCAAACCCGAGACCGCGAAAAAACCGGAAGAGGTCGCAGCATGAGCAAGAAAAAACATCCCGAACACGTCAACCACGAGCGCTGGCTGGTCTCCTACGCTGACTTCATCACCCTGCTCTTCGCCTTCTTCGTGGTTCTCTTCGCCTCCAGTCAATCCGACAAAAAGAAGCAGGTCCAGATGGCCAGCGCCATGCAAACCGCCTTCGACCACAATGGCATCTTCGAGCCGCACTCCGACCACCCACCCATCACCGAAGGT
>DAICZO010000535.1 GCA_027311125.1 Acidobacteriaceae bacterium | reverse complement strand
GCTCATGGTGAAGAGCTGGCTGCCGGTGTCGTTGAGGGGATTGAGCTCGCCGAACATGATGGAGATTCCGCCAAGGTCACTGCTGCTGAAGAACTCGACGGCGCCGTTCTTGGTATTTCCGTTGTCGGTGATGGACACGGACGTTAGGGTGAAATCTCCGTAGTTATTGAAGCTGGTGGAGGGGCTGGCAGGCAGGGAGAAGGTATAGGTATCGGTGCTGGAGGTGAGGGTGAAGGAATCCATGGTGGATGCGTGAGCGGCGGTGGCGGTGAGGGCGGCGGCAGAGAGGGCGAGCAGTGCGACAAAGTTCTTCAAGGTGTTACCTCCAGAGATGTTGTTGCTGGAGGTAGGAGCAAGGGGAGTACCAAAGTGCCGGTTTTGCGCAAACAAATGCATACTATTTACAAGTTGTTGAATTTATTGAAGATACGGTTGGGGTTGGGTTCTGCGTAGAGAAAGACAGATTCTTCGTTGAAGAGTTGGGGGTAAGTTTCAGATGTTGAAGGAAGATGTTTGCCACTGTTGGGGAAATGGAGTGGAAGTGAGTTTCCCTGATGGTGGGTATTGTTCGGGGAGAATTTATTTCTGATTGGAAGCTGGCGTGGGGTTAGGCGTGGGGGCTAAGATTCTGAGGCTTTGAGGTTTTGGCTGATTGCCGCGCTGAAGTTCCGAGGCGAAGGTCCACTGGGCCGGATTGAGGGACTGTGGCGGGCAAATTTTGAAAAGAGACGGAGTGGACGACGTGAAGACATTGAGTGGATGGGCAGTATGTGGCGCTATGGTATTGGCGGGCACGGTGGCTGGAGTGGCGCAGTCGGGTGATTTGAACAACTGGCCAGCGGGGACCTCTCGGCAGGAGGTGGGTAAGGCGCTGGCGGAGCATTTTGTGACGAGTCCGCACCAATATACGAAGACGATCCACTACTCGGAGGTGTGTGCCTGGTATGGTGCGTTGACGTTTGCGAAGCTGACGCATGACGATGTGCTGCGGGATGAGCTGATCAAGAAGTTTGAGCCGTTGATGCCGGGTGGGGCGGAGGCAGATCGTACCCCGCTGCGCCACCATGTGGATGACTCGATCTTTGGGGTGGTGCCGTTGGAGATTGCGATTCAGACGAAGGACCCTCGGTTTCTGGCGGTGGGCAAGGGGTGGGCGGACCGGCAGTGGGAGAATCCGCAGGCAGATGGCTTGTCGGCAGAGACGCGGTACTGGATCGACGACATGTATATGCTGACGATGCTGCAACTGGAGGCGTACCGGGCGACGGGGGACAAGAAGTATCTCGACCGGGATGCGAAGGAGATGGTGTCGTACCCGGATAAGCTGCAGCAGCCGAATGGTTTGTTCTATCACGCTCCGGATGTGAAGTACTTCTGGGGGCGCGGGGATGGCTGGGTGGCGGCGGGGATGGCGGAGATGCTGAGCGAACTGCCGGAGGCTCATCCGGACCGGGCGCGGATTATGAAGGGCTACCAGCTGATGATGAGCTCGTTGCTGAAGTATCAGGGCAAGGATGGGATGTGGCGGGAGTTGATCGACAAGGATGATGCGTGGCCGGAGAGTTCAAGTTCGGCGATGTTCAGCTTTGCACTGATTACGGGAGTTAAGCACGGATGGCTGGATGCGGCGACGTATGGTCCGGCGGCACGGAAGTCGTGGATTGCAGTGGTGGGATATGTGGACCAGAACCACGATGTAACGCAGGTATGTGAGGGCACGGGCAAGAAGGACGATATGGCGTACTACTATGCTCGGAAGCGCCGGACGGGTGACTTTCATGGCCAGGCGCCGGTGTTGTGGGCTGCGAGTGCGCTGTTGCGGGACGGGGCCGGGAAGTAGAGAAGCCGGTCGGTAGAGTAACCGGTTGGACAGGCAGATCGCCTTTGGGGCGGTCTGCCTGTTGACGGTTTTGGGGTGCATGCATGGAGCGGCTGCGGATGGAGGCAGCGGGCTCGTCTGCTGGTGCGGGTTACTGTTGCTGTTACTGTTCCTGGGTGAGACGGAACTGCTCGCGGAGCTGGATGTAACCAATGATGAGAACAGCAAGGCAAGCAGGGGTAAACAAGACGTACATATCGGCCTCCTGAGGTCGAAAAGGGTTGAGCGGACAATGGTCCGGGTTGAGTGGCACGCCCTAGCCTGAGCGCATAGCTTCGTTGCTGTACCCAATGCAAGCTGCGTGCCAAAGTGTGGGAATATTAATTTTTGTCGTAACGCTATATTTATGAGTTGCTTATGAGGAGTGGGTTGGGCAGGGCGAAGTCGTTGCGCAAGATTGTGCGGAAGAAAGAGAACTTCTTTACCCATGGGAAAAGAAGGGGAACTCCACTGTTGGGGAAGAGCAGTTTGGGGGTTGGGGAGGCGGTGGCAGGAGGTGAGCGGCAGAAAAATGAGCCCCTCGGAGGGGCTCATGGGTGGTGCGGAGTTGAGGTGGGGCTATTTCTTTTTGGTGGCTTTGGTGGTGGCCGGGGCTGCGGTGTTGGCCTGGGCTAGAGCTGAGTCGATGGTCTGGTAGAGGTAAGTGATGTCGGTGACCTGAATCCAGTTTTTCTGGGTGACGACGAAGATGGTGGGGGTCTGGGAGAGTCCGATCCGCTCGCCGAGGGTGTAGTCGGCCTGGACTTCGGCGCTGAAGAGGCCAGAGGGGTCGATGACGAAGGGCATGGGGTGTCCGTGGGACTGGAAGAACTTCTGGGAGAAGTTCTGGAGGTCTTCCTTGGAGGAGATGGCGGTCTGGTTGGCGAAGACGGCGCGGCGGTAGTCTTCGGCGAGCTGGGGCGAGATTTTGTCCTGGATGTAGCGGGCGATGACGGCGGCGTCGCGGCTCCAGATGTGCATGTTGAGGGGGAAGTCGTGGCGGACGAGGGGAATCTTGTAGTGCTCGACGGCGGAGTGGACGATGGGGAAGGCGTGGGCGCAGGCAGGACATTCGAGGTCTTCGAACTCGTAGATGGCGACCTTGGCACCGGCGGGGGGCTTGACCATGGAGGTGTCTTTGAAGCGGTTGGCGGTATTGGGTGGTGCGGAGAACTGCGCGAAGGCAGGGAGGGCGAGGAAGAGGGCGGCGGCGAGGGTGAGTCGGGTCATTTGAGTGAGACGCATAGGGTTATCCTTTCGTATTTTACTTGAGCGCAGAAAATGCGTGTAGATTTCGCAACCCGGGGGTTGGCGTGTCACTCTAACTAGAGAACATGATGAGTGTATTGGGTATGGATTGCAGAGGCGCGCTGGTGCGCGGGTTGACGCTGGGGATGTTGTCGCTGGCGTGCGTGGGTGGTCGGGCGCAGGATGGCGGGGGCGGGTTGCCAGCGGCTCCGATGCCGGCTGCGGGTGTTGGGGCGAGCGCTGGGACTGCGACGATGGCGTATGGTGTGGCGGTGGAGCATGCTACGGCGGGTGCGTTGGCGCTGGGGCTGGACGATGCGATTGAGCGCGGGTTGCAGAAGAATTTGCAGGTGGAGCTGGCCAGGCAGAATCAGGCGGCGGTGCATGGCGAGTTGCTGACGGTGGGTAATGCGTTGCTGCCGGGGCTGACGGTGGATTTAAAGACGGAGACGCAGCAGATCAACCTGGCGGCGATGGGCTTCAAGCCGGCGTCGCTGGCGGCGTTTGGTTTGCCGGCGGGCTCGTTCCACGAGATTGTGAAGGTGGATACGACGAGTGCGTCGCTGCGGATGGAGCAGCAGCTATTCAATGTTCCGGCCTATTATCTGTATCGCGCGGCACAGAAGGCGCAGCGTGCGGCGGAGATGACGACGCTGAACGTGCGTGGGAACGTGGTGTTGGCAGTAGGCACGCAGTATCTGCAGGCGCTGGCGGCGGAGGCTTCCATCGAGAACGCGAAGTCGCTGGAGAAGGCGGATGCGGAGGTGTTGCGGCAGGCGACGGCGTCGCATGATGCCGGGGTGGGGACGAATCTGGATGTGCTGCGGGCGCGGGTGCAGTTGCAGACGCAGCAGCAGGTGGTGATCAACGCGGAGAACGCGCTGGCGAAGGACAAGATTGCGTTGAACCGGCTGATCGGGTTGCCGGCGGAGCAGGAGCTGGAGCTGACGGATACGGCTCCGTATGCGGCGTATGCGACGTTGTCGCAGGAGGATGCGCTGAAGCTGGCGTTTGAGCGGCGGAAGGATCTGCTGGATCTGGAGGCGCAGATGGAGGTGGCGCGCCAGTCGGCGAAGGCGGTACGGTCGGAGCGGTTGCCGTCGCTGTCGTTCAAGGGATTTTATGGAGTGCTGGGGGAGACGCAGGGGCTGTATCACGGGGTGTTCAGCGCGCAGGGGACGCTGAGTGTGCCGATCTTCCAGGAGGCTCAGCAGCGGGGTGAGCGGGAGGTGGCGGCGGCGCAGATGATTGCGCTGAAGCAGCATATTGCTTCGCTGCGGGTGACGATCGATGCGCAGATTCGGTCGGCTATGCTGGATGTGAAGGCTGCGGATGAGCTGGTGAAGGTGGCGCAGAGCAACGTGGAGCTGTCGACGCAGGAGTTGCAGGATGCGACGGATCGCTTCTCGGCCGGGGTGGACGACAACCTGGCGGTGGTGCAGGCGCAGGCTACGCTGGCAGCAGCACAGAGTCGACTGGTGGAGACGCTGTATGAATACAACCAGGCGAAGTTGACGCTGGCGCGAGACACGGGCGTGGTGGAGACGCAGTACAAGGTGTATCTGGGGCGCTAGTCCTGACGCTGATTGGGGGCGTTATCTCCGGGTATCGGGTTTGATCCACTGGATGAGAATGGGAGAGTTGCGACGATGGCGGCAGAGAAGCTGGTAGCTCCGTTGTGGGACACGCGGTATGCGGACGAAGGGTATGCGTTTGGAGATGAGCCGAACGATTTTCTGCGGTCGCAGGAGACGTTGTTGCGGGCGCATGTGGGAGAGGCGTTGTGTCTGGCCGAAGGTGAGGGGCGTAACGCGGTGT
>DAICZO010000534.1 GCA_027311125.1 Acidobacteriaceae bacterium | reverse complement strand
CCTCATGTCCAAACATCCCACCGCCGAGGATCTCAAGGCCACCGGCTTCCTCGGGGGCGCCCCCTGGATCTGGGATCAGGCCGAACCCGTGCAAGGACGCGCCGATGAGCGCAACGAGCGTATCGACGCCGTCACCCGCGGCTTCCTCGGACTCACCGTAGCCTGCGCCCGTTGCCACGACCACAAGTACGATCCCATCCTCGCTCGCGACTACTACTCCCTCGGCGGCATCTTCGCCAGCTCCACCTACAAGGAGTACAACTTCGTCCCCGATGCCGAAGTGGACTTCTGGCGGCAGACCTTCAAAGAAGCCAACGACCTCGACGAAGCCGCGCAGGACTACACCAGGATCGCCAGTGAGCAACTCGCCCAGGCCCTCGCCTCTCAGGCCTCCAACTAGATGGTCGCTGCGTGGAAGGTCAGCGGCAAACCGAAGATGAAGGTCGAAGACGCAGCCGACTCCGCCCACCTCGACCCGGACCTTCTCGATCGCTGGGTCAAATTCCTTGCGAAACAGCCGCTCTACTACCCCGATCTCATCGACTGGCAGCGCATGGTCGCTCAGGGTGGCACCGAAGATCAGGCCAAGTATCTCGCTGATGTCTTCCAGCAACGCATCATCGATTTCGAGATTGAGAACAAGGCCATCGAAGACGAGAACGACAAGATCAAAGCCAAGGCCGGTGTCCCCACGGAACGCGAAAAAGACGTCAAGCCTAGCGACTTCGACACCTACGATCAGTTCTGCCCCGGCTGCACCCTGGAGCTCAAAGTCATGACTCCGGAGAAGGCCAATCTCTACACCGACCTCTTCGTCCGCAACCTCGCCGGTGGCAACGATCTCGATAGCGGTGAGCGCAGTATGCCGGGCCTCTTCACCTTCCACGGTTGGGAGCTCACACGTCGCCTTGGCCCCGCCCAGCAGGCCTACCTCGCCTCACTCGAAGGCACCGGTTCTCGCCACGGCACGCTCAAGGGTGTCCCCGCCATCTACCCCTTTGTTCACGGCATGGCCGACAAGCCCCAGCCCGTCAACATCGCTCTCAACCTTCGCGGCAATCCCCACTCGCTCGGGGATGTCGTGCCCCGTGGCTTCCTTACTGTCCTCGGCCCGCCCGACAAGCAGCCCTACACCCAAGGCAGCGGACGCCTTCAGCTCGCCGAAGATATCGTCGCCAGCCCCCTCGCCTCCCGCGTCATCGTCAACCGCGTCTGGAAGTGGCACTTCGGTCCGGGCATCGTCAACAGTCCTGATAACTTCGGCGCCGTCGGCGATCCGCCCTCTAACCCTGAACTGCTCGACTACCTTGCTCTTCAATTCCAGAAGAGCGGCATGTCCCTCAAGCAACTCCACCGCACCATCATGCTCACCGCCGTCTACCAGCAGAGCAGCAAGGAGACCCCACAGGAGCACGCCGTCGATCCGCTCAACCGCCTCTACTCCCACTTCACCTTGCAGCGTCTCGACGCCGAACAGCTACGCGACTCCATGCTCTTTGTCGCTGGTGATCTCGACCTCGACAAATCCGGCGGACCCTCCACCGAGCTTGGCATCGACAACACCCGCCGCACCGTCTACGCCAAGGTCAGCCGCTTCCGCATCGATCCCTTCCTGCAGGCCTTCGACTTTCCCAACCCCACCTTTACTGCGGAGCAGCGTTTCTCCACCAACGTGCCCGTCCAGCGCCTCTACTTCATGAACAACACCTTCGTCTACGCCCAGGCAGGCAAGCTCGCCCAGCGCGTCTTTGCCAAGGGCGACGACACCGCACGCATCACGGAAGCCTATCGTCTGCTCTACGGTCGCGCCCCTACGCCCACCGAGTTGCAGGTTGGTCTGGACTTCCTCAAAAACACTCCCGAGCGTCCCGGCTATCTCGTCAATCAGCAGCCGCTCACCGCTTGGAAGCAGTACTCCCGCGTACTCTTCAGCTCCAACGAATTTGAGTTTCTCAACTAACCGGCCCCAGTATCACGAAGCCGCGCTGTGCCATCGTTTCAGGTACCAGAAGAACAGGAGATCAACCCATGTCTTGCCAGAAGCCTAAACCCATCAACCGCCGCGATGCCCTCCGCCGTATCGGTGGCGGCTTCGCCATGATGAGCTTCGCCAGCATGATCGGCGAGTCCCTTGCCCAGGCCGAGTCGCTCCCTGACAACGCCGCCGTCACCGCCTCGACCCCCAGTCCCTGGATGCTCGAGGATCCCAACTTCAAACCCAAGGCCAAGCACGTCATCTTTCTCTTCATGAATGGCGGCCTCTCTCACATCGACAGCTTCGACCCCAAGCCGATGCTCACCAAGTACGACGGCCAGCCCATGCCCGGCGGCGACCTCGGCCACGAGCGCAAAACCGGCACACTCATGAAGTCTCCCTTCGAATTCAAAAAATACGGCCAAAGCGGCATCGAAGTGAGTGAACTCTTCCCTCATGTCGGTGAGTGCATCGACGACATCTGTGTCGTCCGCTCCGTCTTCACCGAGATCCCCAACCACGAGCCTGCGCTCATCATGATGAACACCGGCGCCAACATCATCGGACGCCCCTCCATGGGCTCCTGGCTCACCTATGGCCTCGGCACCGACAACAAAAATCTTCCCGGCTTCGTCGTCCTCTGTCCGCAGGTCCCCACCACGGTCGGGCCGCCTCTCTGGAGCTCTGCCTTCCTCCCGCCCGTCAACCAGGCCACCTACGTCTCCACCGATACCCGTCAAAAGGAGTTTGATCCCTACAAGCTCATTCCCAACATCCACAACGACCGCTTCGACATCCAGCAGCAGCGCCACGAACTCGACCTCATCAAGAAGCTCGACGAACTCAATATGGCCGAGACCCAGGCAGACCCGCAACTGGAAGCCACCATCGGCTCCATGGAGACCGCCTACCGCATGCAGACCGAAGCGCCCGATGTCTTCGACGTCCGCAAAGAGAGCGCCGCCACCATCAAAATGTACGGAGAGGGAAGTACCGCGCGCGGCTGCCTCACCGCGGCTCGCCTGATCGAGCGCGGCGTCCGCATGGTCCAGGTCTACTACTCGCAGGGCGATCCCTGGGACGCCCATCAGGATATTCAGGCTCACCGCAAAAACGCCAAGGACTCTGATCAGCCCTTCGCGGCTCTCGTCAAAGACCTCAAGGCTCGCGGCCTCTTCGACGAAACCATCATCGTCTGCGGCTCGGAGTTTGGCCGCACCCCGGTCGTCGAACTCGGTGGCGCAGGCACCCACGCCGGTCGCGACCACAACCCCCACGGCTTCAGCATGTGGCTCGCGGGTGGCGGCATCAAAGGCGGCATCACCTACGGTGCCACCGACGACTTCGGCTGGAAGGTCGTCGACAAGCCAGTCCACGTCCACGACATCCACGCCACCATCCTCTACCTCATGGGCATCGACCACACCAAGCTCACCTACCGCTCCAGTGGCCGCGACTTCCGCCTCACCGACGTCGCCGGCAACGTCATCCACGACATCATCGCGTAACCACAACCTATCCTCCTCGACCGCAATCAACCACAGGAACCGAACTCTTCATGATCCAACGCCGATACGCCACCGCCGCTGCTGTCCTCCTCGTTCTGGCCTTCACAGGCATCCGCTCCCTCAGCGCCAAAAACAAGGAGATAGAGCCCCCGGTCATCGAAATCCACTCCAAAAAATTCGCCTACGAACCAGCCGAAATCACGCTGCACAAAGGTGAGACCTACAAGCTCCACCTCACCTCCGACGATGTCCCCCACTCCTTCCGCATCAAGGCCCTCAACCTCAACGCCAAAATGTCCGTCGGCACCTTCGACGATCTTCTCTTCACCCCGGAAGAAGACGGCGACTTCAAAGTCGACTGCGGCCTCTACTGCGGCTCCGGCCACAGCAAAATGGGCATGACAGTTCATGTGGTCGATAAGTAATGCGCAGCATCCACCCATTGCTTCCGCTTCTGTCCAGCGTACTCGTCGTCCTGTTCTCCGGCTGCCGCGCTCAACCACCCTCCGCGCTCGAGACCAAAGCCATCGACTTGACCAAACTTCACATCACCGTCGGTGGCAAGAACGACATCAACCCCGTACAGGCCTCAGCGCAAGCCATCGAAGATGGCCGCCAAACCTTCAGCTCTTACTGCATGGTCTGTCACGGCCTCGATGGCCAGAACACCGGCGTCCCCTTCGCCGACACGCTCGCCCCACCGGTCCCCTCGCTCGCCAGCCCCCAGGTCCAGGCCTACACCGACGGCCAGCTCAAATGGATCATCGAGAACGGCATCTCTCCCTCTGGCATGCCACCCTCCCACGGGGTCTTCACCGACGACGATATGTGGCGCATGGTCGTCTTCATCCGCCACCTTCCCAAGCCCGGCAGCCTCGGCGATCCTCCCGTCTACGGCGGCTCCACCCGCTAGCCTCCTACCATTGCAACACCGTCAACCAACTACCCCTGCGACCTTGCCCCCAGCTCCAGCGTCTGCTTCGTCGTCAGAAACACGCTCACCACCGTGCCATGTCCCTCGCCCTCGCTACAGCTCTCAACGCTGATCCTGCCGCCATGTTTCGTCACAATCCCTTGGCTCACCCACAGCCCCAGCCCTGTCCCATGCTCACCCTTCGTCGTAAAGAAGGGCTGGAAGATCTGCGGCTGTACCTCCTCCGGAATCCCACTTCCATTGTCCGCAATCCGAATCGTCGCCCCATGCTCCATCCGGCTGCTGCCCGGCCCCACCGAAACCTCCCCGGGCACAATGCTCACGCTCACCTGCCCCCCCGGATGCGACGCCTCTCCCGCATTCGTAATCAGGTTCGTAAATACCTGCCGCAGCTCGGAAGGGAAGCCCTCCACATACACCCCCGCGGGCAACTCCGTGCGCACCGTCACCCCCAACTCCGTCAGTCGATGCTCCAGCAGCAGCAGAATCTCCTTCAGTATCTCCGCCAGGTCGACCCGCACCGGCGTCTTCGATTCACGATACAGCCCCAGCATCGCCCGGCTGATCTGCGTCACCCGAGCAAGCTCCTGCTCCGCCAGCGTCATAAACAGTGCGGACTCCTCCTGCGTGGCTCCCGTTCGCATCAGGTACAGCAGGTTCGACACTGAATCCAGTGGATTGTGAATCTCATGCGCAATCGTCGCTGCCAGCCGACCCGCCACCACCAGCTTCTCATTCGCCAGCAGGGCCTCCTGCGTCCGTCGCTCCATCGTGTTGTCCCGGAACACCAGCACAAAACCCATCATCGCCCCATGCCGGTCGCGGATCGGTGCACCACTGTCGGAGATGCTCACATTCGATCCATCGCGCCGCCGCAATACCGTATGGTTCGTCAGCCCGACGGGTTTATTCAGCCGCTTCACCAGCGTAATCGGGTTCTCCACCGGCTCCCGCGTCCCCTCATCCAGAATCCGGAACACCTGCTCCAGTGACTTGCCTCCCGCCATCTCCTGCGTCCATCCGGTCAACTCCTCCGCCACCGGATTCATCAGCAGCACCCGCCCCTCCAGATCACACGTAATCACCCCATCGCCAATCGAAGAGAGCGTCGTACGCAACTGCTCTTCGGACTGGAATAGGTCCTCCGCCCGTCGGTTCAGTATCTCCAGATAACGGTTGTACGCACCCGATACCCGGTGCATACGGCTCCGCACAAACAGCCCAATCGCCACGCCAAAGATCAGTGCAAATGCAAACAGCCCCAGAATCGTCCCATGCACCTGCCGCCGCCAGCGTTCAATCCGGGTCTTGCGGTGCTCCTGCGCCTCATGCACCACCTCGTTCAGGTCGTCCCGAATGTTATCCATCAGGACCTTCCCATGCAGGTTCAGCTCCACATCCGGAGGACGCCCTCCCGACCGGATCGCCGCAATCACCGGCTCCGCAAACCCGTCATGCCAGGTCTGGTGAGACTCCCGCAAATCCTGCAGCCGACTCTTCTGCAGCTCATCCGCTCCCGGAACCCGCTCCAGCGCCATAAACTGCGCCTGCAAACGCGGCTGCGCATCCAGATACGGCACCAGGAATCGCATATCGGCCGTCGTCTGGTACCCCCGCAGCGCACTCTCTTCATCTACGATCAGCTTGCCCGCTACCGTCGCCTCAGTAATCCGGTCGTCCGACTGCTGGATCAGCCGGACCGTCTGGTTCGCTCCTTGAATCTGCAGGTACAGCGTAACCGCCAGCAGCAGAAGCGCCGCAATAGGCAGTATTAAAACCTGCCGCAGTATCCGATTGAACTCTCTTGGTTCCACAGTACTCCCGACCTCGTATCACTCCACCTGGCCCAGCGGCTACGGTACAGGTGCGTTCTGCAGCAAACACTCCAGCTTCTCCAGCAGCACCGGCGCGCCCTCGCCCTTTGTCATATACAGATTCACCAGTGCCGTAACTTCCAGCGGTAAGCCAACATACGCCGACAACAGTAGAATCGGAATCTCAGGCTTCATCGCTCGCATCTTAGTCGCCACTTCGCCGCCATGCATCCCCGGCATGGAGTAGTCCAACACCACCACATCCACCGGCTCCTGCGCAAATAAATCCAGCCCCGACTGCCCGTCCTGTGCCGTAAGTACCCGGTACCCAGCACGTTCCAGCAAAATCTTCCGCACGTACAGGCCGATCTGTTCGTCATCCACACACAACACGAGATGGGAGGTCTGGGCCATAGGAAGTAGGACACCTCGAACAGAAGTGGTGGCCGGAAAAGCTACCCAAAGTATACGTCGTCCACTCCGCCCCAACCCCAACCAATAAAACTGCAATGTTACAGATTCATCGTACGTTCGCAATTCCAGGCAACCTTTGCGCTAACCTGACGTTGGATAGTTGCACCACAGAGAGGTTTTGCACTTGAATCAGACGATCTTTGTTCTCGAAGATGACGCCGATATCTCCCGCTTAGTTCAGTACCACCTGGAAAGTGCAGGGTTTACCGTTCGCCCCTATCTGGCCATCAACCAGATTCTCTCCGATGCCGAACGCCAGCCGCCAGCCCTCTTCCTCCTCGACATCATGGTCCCCGGTGGCGATGGCCTTGACCTCTGCCGTCGCCTTCGCCAGAACCCCACCCTCAGCGTCGTCCCCATCATCTTCCTCACCGCCCGCGCTGCCGAAAACGATCGCGTCCAGGGCCTCGAACTCGGTGCCGACGACTACATCACCAAGCCCTTCGCCACCCGCGAACTCGTCGCTCGCGTCAAAGCCGTCCTCCGTCGCTTCGAGCGTCCCACCACCCCCTCCATCGTCAAGTTCGAAGAGATTGAGATTGACGCCGGCGCCATGCAACTCCGTGTCAACGGGCAACTTGTCACCACCACCGCAACGGAGTTCCGCCTGCTCGACTACCTCGTCCGCCATCCCGGACGAGTCTTCAGCCGCGACCACCTCCTCGATGCCGTCTGGGGCGACGCACGTTTCGTCACCCCCCGCTCAGTCGATGTCTATGTCCGCCGCATCCGCGAAAAAATCGAAGCCGACGCCGAAACTCCGCGCTATCTTAAAACCATGCGCGGAGCAGGCTATCGCTTCGAGATGCCCAAGACCGCATAGCTCCCAGCACCGCTACCATCAGGGTGCAATAGTCCACGTAATCAATCATCAGGTAATAATTTGACCCGCAGTCTCTTCTTCTCCTTCTTCCTGCGCATGATCGTCGCCTTGGCGTTCGTGGCCGTCATGCGCGTCTGGTTCACCCCCTACGGGTGGATCCCCGGCATCACCCTCGTCATCCTCTGGGCCGCCGTCAACGCTCTCTTCCTCGCCCGCTCCGTGCGCCAGAACATCACCCAGCTCCAGACCTCCACCGCCGCCATCGCCGACCGCCCCGTCGCCCTGCTCGACCAGAAGTTTCAGGACTTCGACGGCCTCGCCCGCGCCATCTCCGTCGTCTCCTCCCACGTCGAGCACGTCCTCGCCGAGGCCGCCGAAAGCCGCAACGAACTCGTCGCCATGATCGACAGCATGCAGGATGCCGTCGTCGCAGTCGATCAAGCCGGCCGCATCCAGTGGACCAATCAGCGCATGCAGCGCCTCATCCCCGGCGCCTCCGTCAGCAGCTCCGTCCGCGTCGGCCACGCCCTCGTCCAGACCATCCGCGATCCCGACGTCCTGCAATGCGTCCGCGCCGCACTCGACCAGCGCATCGTCGTCGAACGCCGCTCCACCACCCTCCTCCCCGGCCGTATCTTCGAGGTCAATGCAGCGCCTATGCCCGGTGGTGGTGCCGTCGCCGTCCTTCACGACATCACCCGCATCGAGCAGGTGGAGCGCACCCAGCGCGACTTCGTAGCCAACGTCTCCCACGAACTCCGCACCCCCCTCACCTCCATCACCGGCTACGTCGAAACCCTCCTCGACCACGAGACCTCTCTCAGCCCCCAGGCCCGCGAGTTCCTCGAAACCATCCACAAAAACGCCACCCGCATTAACCGTCTCACCGAAGACCTCCTCATGATGGCCCGCGTCGAGTCCTCCGAGCAGGAGCTCCACCCCGCTCCCATCCCCGCCGACGTCCTCATTCGCGATGCCGTCAACGCCATGAAAGGTCTCGTCCACGACACCGACGCCGTCCTTGAGATCGGCACCACCACCACCTGCCAGGTCCTCGCCGACTCCGACGCCATCGTCCAGGTCCTCAGCAACCTCATAGAAAACGCAGTCAAATACGGGCAGCCCCGCGGAGAAGCCCACGCCCGCGTCATCGTCAGCGCTCGCGAGATCAACCACCCCATCGAAGCCGTCGAATTCCGCGTCCGCGACTTCGGCCAGGGCATCCCCTCCGAGCACCTCAACCGCATCTTCGAGCGCTTCTACCGCGTCGATAAAGCCCGCTCCCGCGAGTCCGGAGGCACCGGCCTCGGCCTCGCCATTGCACGCCATATGGTGCAAACCCACGGCGGAACCATCCGCGCCGAAAGCGAGCTCAACGCTGGCAGCACCTTCCTCTTTACCCTTCCCAAGGCCAAGTTTCCTGCCGAATAATTAGCTTTATCGCCGTTTTCACTGGTATGTAACCTTCCCGTAACATTCCACCGTCACACTGAATCTACCGAGATATTCCAGGGGGATGTGTGAAACTGAAATTCGTAGCAGCAGCTCTTCTCGCAGCAGCAACCGCAGGCGCCACCGCGCAAAACATCAACGGAGCGGGTGCAACTTTCCCTTATCCGATCTACTCCCGATGGTTCAGCGAGTACAGCCAGTTGCACCCTAACGTCAAGATCAACTACCAGTCCATCGGCTCCGGCGGCGGTATCCGTCAGGTCACCGAAGGCACTGTAGACTTTGGTGCCTCTGACGGCCCCATGACCGACGATCAGATCAAATCCGCCAAGGTCAAGGTCATGCACATCCCCACCGTCCTCGGCGCGGTTGTTCCCGTCTACAACATCCCCGGCGTCAACAAGGACCTCAACTTCTCCGGTGATGTCATCGCCGATATCTACCTCGGCAAGATCGCCAAGTGGAACGACAGCCGCATCGCCAAGGACAACCCCGGCGTCAATCTCCCCGACAAGTCCATCATCCCCGTCTACCGTTCCGACGGCAGCGGCACCACCTACA
>DAICZO010000532.1 GCA_027311125.1 Acidobacteriaceae bacterium | reverse complement strand
CTACGGACTCGCCGTCGTCGTCGCCCCCGCCATCGGCCCCACCCTCGGCGGATGGATCACCGACAACTACGATTGGCGCTGGATCTTCTTCATCAACGTCCCCATCGCCCTGCTCTCGCTCTACCTCACCAATCGCCTCGTCGAAGACCCGCCTCACATCGTCAAAGAGGTCAAAATCTCCAAAAAGGAAGGCCTCAAGCTCGATCTCTTCGGCTTCGGACTCCTCGCTACCGGCTTCGGCTCGCTCGAGTTCATCCTCGATAAAGGTCAGGAGGACGACTGGTTCGGCTCCAGCCTCATCGTCTTCTTCTTCACCCTCTGCGTCGTCTCCCTCGTCACTCTCATCTTCTGGGAGCTCTACCAGCTCAAGATCAAAAAGCGTCCCATCCTCAACCTCACCCTGTTCAAGCGCCGCACCTTCGCCATCCCCTTCGTGCTGATGTTCATCCTCGGCTTCGCCCTCTACGGCACCACCGTCCTCATCCCCCAGATGGTCCAGACCCTGCTCGGCTACACCGCGGAGCTGGCCGGATTCGTCATCTCTCCCGGCGGAGTCATGATCATGCTCATGATGCCGCTCGTCGGCTTCCTCATCGGCAAGGTCGACCCCCGCGCTCTCATCTGTTACGGCTTCTTTACCCTCGCCATGTCCATGGCGCTCATGCACACCTTCTCGCTCGAATCCAGCTTCAAATACATCATGTGGGTCCGCGTCTACCAGGCTTCCGGCCTCGCCTTCCTCTTCATCCCCATCAACACCATCAGCTACAACGGCGTCCCCCAGTCCCAGAATAACGACGTCTCCGGCCTCACCAACCTCGCCCGCAACATCGGTGGCTCCTGTGGCACCGCCTTCGTCGCCACCATGCTCTCCCGCGGACAGCAGCGCCACGAAGCCTACATGATCCGCAACCTCACCCCCAGCTCCCAGGCCTTCCAGAATCAGGTCAGCCGCCTCAAAGGCATGTTCGGCGGCAGCTCCACCGGAAACCCCCTCACCGGTCCCGGCTCCCATACCGCCCAGGCCTACATCTACGGACAGCTCCACCGCCAGTCCGCCATGCTCGCCTACATGGACATCATCGCCATCTTCGGCGTCTTCTGCCTCTGCATGATTCCTCTCGTCCTCTTCATCGGCAAGGTCAAACCCGCCGGCGACGCCCCCGTGCACTAGCCATAAAGCCTCCTTTTGTTGCCTAATGGTGCCGTCACGAAAGGACGCTCCATGGGATCCTCAGAAACGCCGCGCACAGCAGTGAACCGCCGCGAATTCATCGGCCTCGCCTCCGCCGCCATCCTCTCCAGCACCCTGCCCACCTTTGCCGCCGCCACTCCAGCACCTCTTCGGCCCATGGCCCTCGGCCTCGTTATCGCTCCCTTCACCGCACCCGAAGAGCACTTCCGCCGCGTCCAGCAGATGGGCTTCACCAACTGCTTCCTCTCGCTCGACGGCTACCTCCGCGGCGGCTTCACTCCCGCCGTAGCCACCCAGTTCCGCGACCTCCTCGCCAGATACAACCTCACCGCCACCACCGTCGAAGTCGTCGGCCCCCAGCCCCTCATCTGGGACTTCACCCACGGCCCCTCCACCATCGGCCTCGTCCCCGCTGCCACCCGCGCCGCCCGCATCGACGCCCTCCGCCAGGTCTCCGACTTCGCCAAAGCCATCGGCGTCCCCCAAGTCCAGACC
>DAICZO010000527.1 GCA_027311125.1 Acidobacteriaceae bacterium | reverse complement strand
GTGTCCTTTAATGGGGAGCGTGCTGACGGTGAGTCAGATGCCGATTATGGGCGACCCGACGCGGGTGGTGGTGCATGAGTATCCGGGCGGACATATGTACTATGCGCGGCTGGCAAGCTCGATGGCACTGCGGAAGGATGTGCTGGACATGGTGAATAAGCACTAGGCAGGCGGGTGTGACGAGGGAATGGAGTAGAATGTAGACACGTTTCTACATTAGCCGGGAGGCGTTATGGCGATTACTACGTTATCGAGTCGCGAGTTCAACCAGGATGCGAGCGGAGCGAAAAAAGCTGCTGCCAAGGGGCCGGTGATTATTACGGACCGGGGTCGTCCTGCACATGTGTTGCTGACGATCGAAGCGTACCAGCGGATGAAGGGGAAGCAGCCGAGCCTGGCTGATCTGCTGGCGATGCCGGATGGCGAGGATATTGAATTGGAGATACCTGGACGGCGTAACGGCGGGCGGGATGTGGATCTCTCCTGATGCTACTGCTGGATACGAATGTGATCTCTGAGTTGCGGAAGATCAGCCTGGGACGTGCGGATGAGAAGGTGGCGCGCTGGGCGCAGGAGGTTGATCCGGGTGATTTATATATTTCGGCGATCACAGTGCATGAACTGGAAGTTGGCGTGCTGCGGGTAGAACGACGAGATGCACGGCAGGGCGCGGTGTTGCGGGTGTGGCTGGAAGATCGGGTGCTGCGGACGTTTGCGGGACGGATTCTGCCGGTGAATACAGCGATTGCGATGCGTGGCGCACAGATGCAGGTGCCGAATCCTCATCCGGTGGAAGATGGGCTGATTGCGGCGACGGCGCTGGTGCATGGGATGACGGTGGTGACGAGGAATGTGGGGGACTTTGAGGGGACGGGTGTGAGTGTTCTGAATCCGTGGGCGAGTTAGTACAACTCCAGCGGGTAGGGGTTCGCTGAGTTGTCGGCAATTCACGGCTACAATTCTGTGTGTGGCGGATCGCTTTCATTTCGATGTGGTGGTGGGGTTTGAGGCGGGGCGGGCGGAGGAGATTCTGCGTGGGATTCCGGCGTTGCCGGGGGTGTTTGCGCTGTGTGGGGCGCGGGAGGGGGATGCGCCTTATCTGACGCGGACGGCGGATCTGCGGCGACGGATGCGGCGGTTGCTGAACCCTCCGGAGGAGCAGAGCAAGCGGCTGAATCTGCGGGAGAAGGTGGCGCGGATTGAGTACAGCGTGACGGGTTCGGAGTTCGAGTCGGATGTGGTGCTGTATGAGGCGACGGCAGGGTGGTTTGGGTATGACGAGGCGCGGCGGCGGTTGAAGCTGCGGACACCTTATTTTTTGCGGATGACAGGTTTTGAGGCGCGGGGGGCGAATGCGTATCCGCGGGTGTATTGCACGAACCGGTTGAGCCGCAGGGGGTTGGGGGAGATGTATGGGCCGTTTCCTTCGCGAGCGGCGGCGGAGCGGTACTGCGATGCGGTGCTGGACTTGTTCAAGCTGCGGCGGTGCCATGAGGATTTGCAGCCTTATCCGGAGCATCCCGGTTGTGTGTATGGGGAGATGAAGAAGTGCCTGGAGCCGTGCAAGGGGGCGTGTACGGCGGAGGAGTATCGGGCGGAGGCTGAGGCGGTGAAGGCGTTCCTGGAGACGCGAGGCGAGAGCCTGCTGGGGGCGCTGGAGGCGGAGCGGGAACGGGCTTCGGAGGCGATGGAGTTTGAACAGGCGGCGGCGCTGCATAGGCA
>DAICZO010000526.1 GCA_027311125.1 Acidobacteriaceae bacterium | reverse complement strand
TCTCCAAACTGCTGAAGCAGCAGGAGGTTCCGGGAGGATTTGACCGGGAGCGGTATGGTTCGGAGCGGGTCTGGGTGGAGGCGGCGGATGGGGTGAAGATACCAGTGTCGGTGGTTTACCGTCGAGATTTCTTCAAGCGAGACGCGAGCAACGCACTGTATGTCTATGGATATGGGTCGTATGGCTATCCTCTGCCGGTAGGGTTTGGGGTGGCGCGGTTGTCGCTGCTGGACCGTGGGGTGGTGATGGCGTATGCGCATATCCGTGGTGGTGGCGAGATGGGCGATGTGTGGCATGACGCTGGCAAGATGATGGTGAAGCGGAACACGTTTTCGGACTTTATCGCGGTGACGGAGCAGCTTGTGGAAAAGGGGTACGGTGCTGTGGATCGCGTGGGGATCGAGGGCGGGAGTGCAGGCGGGTTGCTGATGGGAGCGGTGGTGAATGAGCGGCCGGAGTTGTTCCGGGTGGTGCTGTCGCATGTGCCGTTTGTCGACGTGATGAACACGATGCTGGATGCCACTCTGCCGCTGACGGTGGGAGAGTATGAGGAGTGGGGAAATCCGAATGAGGCGGAGGCGTTTGCGTATATGAAGAGCTACTCGCCGTATGACAATTTGAAGGCGGGGGCTTATCCGGCGATGCTGGTGAAGACGAGTCTGAACGACTCGCAGGTGATGTATTGGGAGCCGGCGAAGTATGTGGCGAAGCTACGGACGCTGAAGACGAACGACAGTTCCCTGCTGCTGCACATCAACATGGATGCGGGGCATGGCGGGGCGAGTGGGCGGTATGACTATTTGAAAGAGATTGCGTTTGACTATGCGTTTTTGCTGCGGGAGTTGGGGGTGGAGGGCTAGGCAGGGGCGAGGTCAGTGTGGGCGAAGTCGTTTCCTTTGAAGAGGAGCGATTCTCCGGTTTGCCTGGCGAGGGCGTAGGAGAAACAGTCACCGTAGTTGAGGCCTGCGCGGTCGCGGCCCTTTCCGAAACGACGGAATGCTTCGCGCGCGAGTAAGGCCTGCTCGTGGTCCACCGGGATGACGATGATCCTCAACTGCAAGATCAAGGCATCCAGGGCGGCGACGGCGTCAGACTTTCGTCGGCGCATGAGGACGATCGAGATCTCCACCAAGGTTGCTGCCGAGATGAGCCGCCTGGGGTCGTTGGTGATGGCTGAAATGTAGATGGATGCGTCGGGTTCTTCGAGGACGATAGCGGCGATTGCCGAGGAGTCAATGACCATTATTCGCAGAAGCCTTCTGGGCCGTATCCGAGAATCTCGTCATCGGTGAGGTCTTCGTTGATGGGTTGCAGGTTGAAACTTCGGATGAGGGCCTGAACTTCTTCGACAGATGGGGTTGGTGCTTTCATTCCACCTGGCAGGGCGCGCGCAATTCTCTCATCCGCGGCAGCACCGATGGCTTCGGTGATGGATTCGCCGGTGATGGATGCCATGTTTCGAACTTTCTGTTCGACTTCCGGATTGGTGATATGGAGCGCCATGTACATAGTGTACATGGCGATTCAGACTGCGGTGGGAATGGGTGGAGGGTCAGGGTTGTGGGGCGCCTTCTACGAGGAAGAGGCGGGTGCGTGAGGCTTTCTGGCGGAGGGGGGCGATGGCGAGGTATTGCGGCGAGGCCTCGAAGGCCTGGGCGGCGGCCAGGCTGGGGAATTCGATGATGATGACGCGGCCGGTGGGGGCTTCGCCTTCGATCGGGACGATGGTACCGGCACGGACCAGATATTTGCCTTGAAATTGGGCGACGATGGTGGTGACGGCGGCGATGTATTGCTGGTAGGCCGCGGGGTCGGTGACGGTGATTTCGGCGATGGCATAGGCC
>DAICZO010000522.1 GCA_027311125.1 Acidobacteriaceae bacterium | reverse complement strand
CGGGCAACGAACTCCCGAGCAGGAGGACCCTGCGGCGCCGCCATGGCCATGCCATCATGCCGACCATTCCAGCACCGAGGAATTCATGGGCGACATTACCGAGCTCATCCACCAGGCCCGCGATGGCGATCCCACGGCGCTCGACCGCCTGTTCGAGGTCATTTACCCCGACCTGCGCCGGATCGCGCGAGCTCGCCTGCGAGGCCGCATGGCCGAGGAAGATCTCGGAACCACGGCGCTGGTGCATGAGTGCTATCTGAAGATGCATGCAGCGCAGCGCCTCGACGCGCCCGACCGCTCCCGTTTTTTCGCCTACGTCGCGATGGCGATGCGCTCGATCATCGTCGACCTTGCCCGGGTGCGGGCGAGCCAGCGACGCGGTGGCGGTGTCGAGCATGTGGCGTTCGACGCCGACAACGAATCGCCGAGCGACCCACAGGACGCGGCGCAGATCATCCGAATCCACGAAGCTCTCGAAGAGATCGCGCACCATGACGTTCGCCTTTCGCGGCTGGTGGAGATGCGCTACTTCGGTGGCTACCAAGACGAGGAGATCGCCCAGGCGCTCGACCTCTCGGTGCGGACCGTGCGCCGGGACTGGCAGAAGGCGCGTCTGCTTCTGACGGCGGCCCTGCGCTGACCGGATCATCCGGGCGAGGGTAGTGTCTCAGTTTGAAATGGCCTCTTTCGGCTGACGCGCCTTGTAGGGACCGCGCTTCGTCGCTTCTTGCTCGGGCACAAGGCACACGATTTCTTCGATGCTCCAAACGTGCGCGGCAATGCCGGCTTGCATCGCGGGCGTGACCTTCAGAGTCTTGTGGATGCGCGCGAAGTTGTAATGCATGAAGTGCAGGCTCACGGCCGCGAAGTGCATCTCGATCTTCTTGCTGAAGGCGTTGGTCAGCCGCGTGAAGCGACGCATGCCCATGCGCATGGTCAGGTTCGCGCGCTCGACGTGGGACGTTGACACCAGCTCAGGGAAAGGGATGCCGATCTTGGCGATCTTCTCGGCGCCAGTGCACGCCGCCGGGCTGTAGCGGCGCTTGGCTTCTTTCACGGCCGGGCCAGCGGCATAGTGCTTGTTCAGAACAGCATAGTCCACGTTCACGCCGAAGGCCTTCTCCACGGCGACGGGGTAGCCGCCCATGCCGTCAGTGGTGAGTTGCACGCGGTTCGCCAGCCGGCCCGCGAGGTCTTCCATGAAGGCATCGGCGCACTCGGCAGTGCGGTAGCCAAGCATGTAGCAGGGCATCAGCTTGGTGGTGCGGTCGATTGCCGTGTAGGTGTAGCAGTCGCCCAGGCCGAGAGAAGGGTCAGCATCGGCCGGCGCGTTCTTCTGCTTGGCGCCGATGAAGGCCCAAATCTCATCGACCTGGATGTCGGTCAGCGCAAGGTTGCGCATGGCTTGGTCTTGGTACAGGGCGCAGGCCATGCCCACATCGGCCAGCATCTTGGTGACGGTGTTGATCGACACATCCGCCACCCGCGACACCGAGCGCATCGACATGCCCTCCACCAGCAGGGTGACGATCTGGACGCGCTTTTCGACGGGGAGCCGGTTCATGTCTTGCCTCGCTTGAACTGAATTATGCTTGACTGATCTTGCACAGTCAAGCATGAATTCAATATGAATTTAAGCGAAAGCTAGACGAGAGTCTGTTGAGTGTCCTGCTGCTCCGTACCGAAGATCCGCCTTACATCCTCATCAGAAAGACGCCGGACTGAGTACACGCCCTTCTTGTCAGGAACTGGGAAGAGCACACCCTTCTGAGCCATGCGGTACAGCTTGGACGTGAGGGTGTTGCGCTTCACTAGCTCGCCGGTCCTCTTGAAGAGTCCCGCAATGATCTGGTCCAGCGAGGCGATACCGCCTCGATCCGCCAAGACCTGCAACAGAGCGGCATCGGCCTTGTCGGGTAGCGCCCCCTCGGAAAGGTCCGCCAACAGCTCCGGCGGGAGCCCTTCAAGCTCGTCTGGTTGGAGCGTCAGTACAGGCGTCTGTACTTGATTGCGCGCTGGCTCGACCGCATCTAGGACTGAGTCCGCCTCCGACATTGCAGCTAGGAGGTTGATGAAGCTGTCCCTGGTGGCTAGATGAAGCTCGCTGCGCTGCTGGTCGTTGGCATACTTCTTAGCGAGCCGAGTCTGTATCCCAACCTGCTCGTTGACAAACACCAGATGCTTGTTTAACATAGACATCGTTCGATCCCGTAGTCAGTCTTAAACCGGTGGAAGGTAAGGGATTCGAACCCTTGGTACGGGGGTCTATCCCGTAC
>DAICZO010000167.1 GCA_027311125.1 Acidobacteriaceae bacterium | reverse complement strand
CGCTTCCTCACTGGACATCTACGCTGGTGATCCCAACTTCATGACCTCGCTGGCCCGCGGTCTCATCGTCATTCAGGCCTTCACCCAGCAGAACCCCCAGATGACCATCTCCCAGTTGAGCATACGCACCGGCCTCTCGCGTGCTGCCGTCCGCCGATGCCTCTACACCCTCACCAAGCTAGGCTTCGCCGGCGCCGAGGATGGCTCCCGCTACTCGCTTCGCCCGCGCATGTTGACCATCTCCCACACCTACACTGCGTCAAACACCCTCTCCACCGCCGCCCAACCCATCCTCGAACGCATGTCTGCCGCCCACCGAGAGTCGTTCTCGGTCGCAACGCTCGACGGCGAAGACATCGTCTACGTCGCCCGCACCACCGTCACCCGCGTGATGGCCGTGGATCTGCACATCGGCAGTCGCCTTCCCGCCTACTGCACCAGCATGGGCCGGGTCCTGCTGGCCTATCTGCCCACCGAGCAACTGGAGCAGTACCTCTCCCGCGTCAATCTCGTGCCTAATACCACCCGCACCATCACCACCGTGGATCGCCTCCGTCTGGCACTGCGAAACGTCCGTCGCAACGGCTTCGCGCTGGTCGATCAGGAACTGGAAGTCGGCCTGCGCTCTCTCGCCGTACCCGTATATGCTCCGTCCGGTAGAGTCGTCGCCACCATCAACCTCAGCGGAAACGCACCCCGTCTCTCAGTCATCGAGATGCAGACCCGCTTTCTGACTCCATTGCGCAACGCAGCCAACGAACTTGGCGCGTACCTGCGCTGATAACCGTCGCATTCAACTTAATTCACTAAAATAGTGCCTGCCGGACAACTTTACTGACCCCTTGGGGTCTTATAGATATTAGGCACATTAATCCACGGCGATATAGTCGCCGCCTACGGAACACGCCTCTATTTCAATCCTGAGGACAGGACTATTCAACTCTCTGGCCCTTTAGCTTCACCTGTGCAATCCGCACGTTCCCATCGATCTACCCCAGACTCCCTGCCTCGAGTCACAGGCAGACAACTTACCCTCCGCATCGGCCGGATGGTGCTTTCAGCGCTCGTCCTGCGCCTCATCATCGTCGCACTCGTATTTCGCGACGTAGCAGCCCCCACTATCGACCACGAACAGTTTGGCTGGGAGATGGGCTGGACCGCCCGCAGCATTGCACTCGGCCACGGCTTTGGCTCCCCCTTCCTTCCCTGGACCGGCCCCACCGCGCTGGTTCCACCGCTTTACCCCTATCTGCTCGCACTCATCTTCCGTATCTTCGGGCTGTACAGCGCATCCTCGTCACTGGTCACCCTGTCACTCAACAGCCTGTTCTCCGCACTTACCTGTATTCCCGTCTACTTCAGCACTCGTAACGCGATCAACGAGCGCACGGCAAACCTAGCCGGCTGGGCCTGGGTAATCTATCCCTTTTCGGTCTACTTCTCTGCCGACCGCGTCTGGGACTACGCCCTCACCGCGCTGCTCTTCTGCTGTTGCTTCTGGGCCGTCCAGAGCTTGCATCTACGCTCGAAACTCATCGCTTGGCTTGGCTTCGGAGCATTGGTCGGCGTCACGGCGCTCTCGAATCCCTCCGTTCTCTCCACCGTGCCTTTCCTGCTGGCCATCGCGCTATGGAAGGTCCGTCGCGCCGGTGGTCGCTGGCTGCTCCACGGACTGGTCGTAGCCGTCGGAATCGCTGCTGTCGCTGCACCATGGGCCGTCCGTAATGAGCGCGTCCTGCACTCAACCTCTCTCATCCGCGACGGCTTCTGGCTGGAGTTCTGGGCAGGCAACAGCGGCGACACCTCTGACTCCAATCCACCCTGGGCCCACCCCGCCAGCAATCCCGTCGAAATGCAGAAGTATCAGTCGCTCGGCGAGATTCCCTATCTCGCGCAAAAGCACGACCTGGCCATGGCCTTCATCACCCGGCATCCGTTCTTCTTCATCGAAGTCTCGCTGCGCCGCGTCGTCCGTTTCTGGACCGGCTTCTGGAGCGCCTCCTCCACCTACCTGCACGCCCAGCCACTCGACATTCCTAACTTCTTCTTCTGTACCGCACTGACCGTGTTCATGGTCCGCGGAGCCCGTCGTTGGTGGCAAACTGACCGCGGCAGTGTGCTGCCTTATTTGCTCCTGATCGCGCTCTTTCCCCTGCCCTACTACCTGACCCACAGTTCGATGGACTACCGCCAGCCGATTGAACCCGAAGTCGTCACCCTGGTCATCGTAGGAATCTTCGGACTCAGTCGCGCCAACGCCACAACTGAAGACGCTGCCCTCAGTTCAAGCTCTCAATCCTCCGAAGAACCCGTTCTGGTTACAATCTAGCGTCGCCGCCAGGGGCTCACACCCCTGGCGAAAAGCACCGTAGCAGACTTCCACCGTCCTCAGCCTCCAGAATCACCTCCGGACAATCGACCGGCACTACCACTGCCTGCCCCGGCAACAGCTCGATCTCCTGATTCGGCGTTATCACCGCCACCTTTCCAGACAGCCCCACCAGGCATCCCGGCCCACCCATCCTGACCCGAATCTCCTCCACTGGCTCCAGCTCAAAACGATCCACCGTAAAGTACTGCTCCTCGATCAGCCGCACAAACCCATCCATCTCTCGCGGTACAACCTTGCCGGCTCGCGTCTTGAACTTCGTCACGGCCAATCCTTGTTGAACATGCAGCTCTCGCGGCCGTCCGTAGTCAAACAGCCGAAACGTCGTGTCGCTCGTCTGCTGCGTCTCCAGCAACACCACTCCGGGCCCAATCGCGTGAACAGTCCCGGCATCGACAAACACCATGTCTCCCGGCTTCACAGCAACCTGCTCCAGCATCTGCTCCAGAGTCCCATCCGTGATCGCAGCTTCCATTCCGGCTGCGGTAACTCCTGGCTTCAGCCCCAACGCCACCGTCGCGCCCGGCTTTGCCTCCAGCACGTACCAGCACTCGGTCTTACCCCGCGGCTGCCCCATGGCCTGGGCCTGTACATCGTCCGGATGCACCTGCACCGACAACTTCTCACTCGGGAACAGGATCTTCACCAGCAGCGGAAACTCACCGCCACCAGCAATCCCCAGCAGTTCCTCCCCAAACTCCTCCGCCACCAGCCCTAGCGGACGACCCACCAGGGGCCCCGTCGTCACCTCACACTCCGGACCCGTAAGCCACGCCTCGCCCACCAGCTCTGTCGTCCCGGTCTCCTCGTACCAGGGACGCAGGTCGCGCCGTCCCCACACCCGTTCACTGAACCATGGCTTCAGCCCAAACGGGCTCAACTCGTCCCCATCCAACTCCGGCTTCTTACTCATCGTCATCCTTTTTGGTCTTCCTGCGATGTTCCGTCAGCAATCCCGGTACCGGCCGATCGCCCATCGCGTCCTTCCATAGAATAACGTTCAACTTCTGTGCATCGGCGCGATCTGCGTGACGAAAATCCATCCGGCTGGACTCCTTCGCACCAGCAGCAGTCTTGGCATTGGCGGTATAGATCAAGCTGTTATCACGATTGCTATAGTCAGCCACAAACGCCGCCTGCTCGCCCGTATCGGTGAACTCACTCCCCATCAGCGAACTGAACGCGTCGT
>DAICZO010000519.1 GCA_027311125.1 Acidobacteriaceae bacterium | reverse complement strand
ATACGGGGGATCTCCACTGCGCCATGCGATGCGTTTGCCCGGCTCCAGTCTAGATGATGCATCGTTCTTCTGAGGGGAGATCAGTTCCATTTGCGAAGACCCACCCTGTGTCTTGCCATGATGAAACTATTGTGAGCATGGGAAACCCGGCGCTTCTATTTGCGATGATTGAGACGACGAATGGTTTCGCCTCCAAGATGCTTTTTGAGTGAATCGCCAGCAGAAAATACACTTGTCCAACTACGAGCAATTGCCGACATTTGCTGGAAAACGCTGGTCTCAAAGACAGAGGTCGCTCCATTGTCCTCAAGAATCTTTGGCAGCCACTTTTGAAGGACGTTGTAAGTATTTTGCATTTGTCCAACGGAGACATGGATGTCAGGACTAGAAAAGACATTCATCAATTTATGGAATACCCCCGCTGGGCTTCCATTGTGAATCTGGACGTCGGTTCCATCTAAATCACTGAGCGAACTTTTGAAGGAATTGAGATCTTTGACAAAGATGAACCAGCGATGGTGATTAGCAGACGAAACATCCTGTGCGACTGCAAAACCGAGTTCGAATGGCATATTGAATCTGGGCCTCTTCGGATCGACTTGCAGCTTCATCAAGGACAGATCATGAATGGAATAAGCGCACCCTTGAATGAGCGTGTTAATTCGCTCAAGACGCCGCGTACTGGCTGCATCTTCCAACGCTGCACGCGGGGTGAGGCGAAAGACAGCTACACCCGCTATGTATGCGAGTAAGAGGTCTTGGTATGAATTGTCATACGGAAGGTTGAGAAAGACGGAAGTATTGCGTTTAGCTAGCTGCTGCTCTGCGGGTGCTTGATTTGGCATGTTCGCTGGTTTGGGCTCTCTGTGCACCACGTTTTACTTTGACCGGCAGCAACTGGACTCGCGGCTCTTCCTTGCGCATCTCGCGCAACACTTTGTTGACGTTGACGCGTTCCTTGTATGTCAAACCAAGTTGATCAGCGGCTTCTTCGGGAGTCGGGAACGGTCCAGTCAGAATTACTTTCGTCATAGAACCTCACACCAAAAATACTAGCACCAAGCTGGATTGCAGACGCGAAGCTAAACGCTAAAGACGAAAAACGGCTGGTGATCCTTTTTGGGGGATCGGCCAGCCGTTTGGGTTTTGATGATGGTGGAGGGTTACTCGAGGGTTGAGCCGCCGCGGGTGCCCTTGGGGCGGCGGTTGGCCTGGAGGACCTTTTTGCGCATGCGGAGCGACTTGGGAGTGACCTCGACGAGTTCGTCGTCGGCGATGAACTCGATGGACTGCTCCAGCGTGAGCTGTTTGTAGGGGACGAGGCGGACAGCGTCGTCGGAGCCGGAGGCGCGCATGTTGGTGAGTTTTTTCTCGCGGACGCAGTTGACGTCGAGGTCGTTATCGCGGGAGTGCTCGCCGATGATCATGCCTTCGTAGACTTCGGCTCCATCTGGAACGAAGAGGATGCCGCGGTCCTGGATGCCGTCGAGGGCGTACATGGTGGTGACGCCCTGACGGTCGGAGATGAGTGCTCCGGTGGGGCGCTGGGGGATCTCGCCGGAGTAGGGGATGTACTCGCCGGCGATGGAGTTCATGACGATGGTTCCGCGGGTCTCGGTGAGCATTTCGTTGCGTAGACCGATGAGGCCGCTGGAGGGGACCTTGAACTCCATGCGGACGCGGCCGGAGCCGTGGTTGGCCATCTTGACCATCTCGCCCTTTCTGGGTCCGAGGCGTTCGATGACGGTTCCGACGAAGTTTTCGGGGATGTCGATGGTGAGGATTTCGGAGGGCTCCATGAGTTCGCCGTCGATGCGCTTGGTGACGATCTGCGGACGGGAGACCATGATCTCGAAGCCTTCGCGGCGCATCATTTCGATGAGCACGGAGAGCTGGAGTTCGCCACGTCCGAGGACCTTGAAGTTATCGGGGGTGCCGGTGTCTTCGAGGCGGATGGAGACGTTGGTGAGGAGTTCCTTTTCGAGGCGCTCCTTGATGTTGCGGGAGGTAACGAACTTGCCTTCGCGACCGGCGAAGGGGGAGTTGTTGACCGAGAAGACGATGGCAATGGTGGGCTCGTCGATGACGATGGGGGGGAGCGGCTTGGGGTTTTCGAGAGCGCAGAAGCTCTCGCCGATGGTGATGCCGGGGATACCGGCGATGGCGACGATATCGCCGACGGCGGTCTCTACGGTGTCTTCGCGCTTGAGGCCGTTGAAGGTGAAGAGCTTGGTGACCTTGACGGGGACGAGGGAGCCGTCGAGCTTGGAGACGTTGACTTCCTGCCCGATTTTGAGGGTGCCGTTGAAGACGCGCCCGATGGCAAGACGTCCGAGGTAGTCGGAGTAGTCGAGGTTGGTGACGAGGATCTGAAGGTCGCCGTCGGAGGTGCCGGTGGCGGGGGGGATGGTCTTGAAGATGAGCTCGAAGAGCGGCTGGAGGTCGGTGCCGGGGACGTTGAGGTCCATGGTGGCGGTACCGGCTTTGCCGTTGGTGTAGATGACGGGGAAGTCGAGGACGGACTCGTCGGCGTCGAGGTCGATGAAGAGGTCGTAGACCTCGTTGAGGACTTCCTGCGGACGGGCGTCGGGACGGTCGATCTTGTTGACGACGACGATGGGGGTGAGCTTGGCTTCGAGAGCCTTGGAGAGGACGTAGCGGGTCTGAGGCAGGGGGCCTTCGGATGCGTCTACGAGGAGGACGACACCATCGACCATTTTGAGGGCGCGTTCGACTTCGCCGCCGAAGTCGGCGTGGCCTGGGGTATCGACGATGTTGATTTTGGAGTCGTGATACTGGATGGCGGTGTTTTTGGCGAGGATGGTGATGCCGCGCTCTTTTTCAAGATCGTTGGAGTCCATGACGCGTTCGGCGACGGCTTCGTTGGAGCGGAAGGTGCCGGACTGGCGGAGCATGGCGTCGACGAGGGTGGTCTTGCCGTGGTCGACGTGGGCGATGATGGCGATGTTGCGGATGGCTTGGGCGGTCGTCTGGTTACTCACTTCGGGTGTACTTCCTGTTCTGTATAGGTGCCTGGGCGCTGGGGATGGGTCTGGGGGTGAAAATGCGCGTCACCTTTAGTCTACCGCAGCCAGCTTGATCGGGGGTACTGCAGGCGGCATTGCGTCGAAGGCAGCGAGGTTTGCCTGGAGTTTTTTCCAGTCTTTGGGCTTTTTGAGGTACCAGGCTGGTTCGGTGCGAACAGAGTAGAAGTCAGTGAGGCTTTGGCGTACATCGGGGGGAATTGGCGTCTGTTTGGCGGTTACGAGCTTGTTGAGGAGGACGGCATAGGTCTGGTCGGCGAGCTGATACTCACCCAGGCGGGAGGGCTTGCCGGTGTCGAGATCAATTTCCTGTAAATCCGGAGTGTGCAGGAGAGGAGCGTCGGTATCGCGATGGGTAGGCGGCTGAATCTGACGGAGGAAGGCGTCGTAGTGGTCGACGGTGGTGTTGATGCTTTTGATGTAGAGGTCCTGATCCTTGGCGTTGGGAACCTTGAGGCTGAAGGCCTTGAGCGGGCCAACCTTGGGGAGGATGCGGATGATGAAGGCGAGAAAGCGGGAGCCGAGGCCGGGCTTGGCGTACTGCTTGCCGTACTCTTTTTCAAATTCGGTACGACGCAGACGATAGACAAATTTCGTGTGGTCGAAGCCCGGGTCTTCCTTTTCTATCTGGTTTTTATAGGAGACGAGGGCGACGTTGGTCATGTTGGGGATGAGAGTGCTGACGGCACGACGGTAAGAGCCGATGGCGAGATCTTCGTGGGTGAGGATGGAGGTGACGGGCATGCCGTAGGTTTCGAGGAAGGCGCGATTGAGGAGGTCTTTGGAGACCTGAAAGCCTATGAAATCGCGGTAGTTCTGCTGGGAGTATCTGCCGTGGGCGACCTCGACTACGTCAAAGCCGAACTCGGTGCGGAGGTGGGCTACGGGATTTTCGCCGTAGGTGACGAAGCGGCCGAAGCGGCGACGGAGGGTGGGGTACTCCTCCGAGGTGACCTGGTTGATGGCGGGATGGCCGTAGACATCTCCGCAGAAGTGGGCGAGGGCGCCGAGGGCGAAGGCGTACTCGTCGGCGGTGGTGGAGTCGTGGAGGAGGGCGGCGACGAAGTCTCCGGTGCGGGCGTAGTGGAGGATATCGGAGAACTGGGGGCTGCCAAAGGGATAGTAACCGATGTCCTGAATGATGGAGCCGCCGTAGGCGTAGCCGTGGGCCTCGCGCAACTGGTAGTCGGTGAGGCTGGGGTAGCGGGCGTAGAGGAGCGGGACGATGTAGGGGAGCCAGGCCATGTCGACGACCTCCTCGTGGGTGAGGACGGAGTAGGCGTGGGCACGAGGCGGAGACAGGAGGCTGAAGACCAGCAGAAGTGCGATGAGGGAACGAAAGCCGATGCGAGAGTGATTCATAGAGTGTGACGTACCTGGTGGTGTGGAAAGGTTAGGGGGGAGACAAGTGCTGCAATAGTACAAAGCCTACTTTAGACGGACGGCAATGGAGCAGAGAAGGATGTATGGCAGTGGCAGAAGAGGTGCGGGGGCGGTGAAGCGGAGGTTAAAAAAATCTCGCCGAAGCCACGGGTGGGTGGCTTCGGCGAGAGGTTGGGTGGTGATGGTGTTTATTTGAGCTTGTCGATGTGACGGGCAAGCAGGACTGGTTGGCCGGAGGTGGGGTCCTTGATGAGGAGTCCTACGACGCGGATGTTGGAGGTAGAGGGCAGGTCGGTGATGCTGGCGATGCCGTTGCGGAAGGTGGTGGCAGAGCTGACGTAGACGGTGACGGGACCGGGAACGAGCAGGCCAGCGAAGCCGTTGATGTTGAGTTGGAAGGTGTCGGTGGAGGCGTTGGCAGAGCCGGCGACGAGCGCTCCGTTGAAGCCCCAGTTGCGGAGGACGACGCGCTTGGCGGTGACGGCCTGGGCGTTGGCGGCTCCGGTGGCGGGACCGCCGATGGAGACGTGCTGGCCGGGGAGAAGACCGTTGGAGTTG
>DAICZO010000518.1 GCA_027311125.1 Acidobacteriaceae bacterium | reverse complement strand
ACTCCACCCTGCCTCCATCTCCAACACCTCCACCCCGCTCCGCAGTGCAGTCGCCAGGTTTGCCCGTACCCGCTCCCGTATCTCCTGCTGAATCCCGCCCCGCTCTGCCAACCACACAGGCAACGCCCACTGCATCGGCGCATTCACCGAAAGAAAAGTGTCCGCAATCACCTCCAGCCGTCCCAGTGCCACCGCCCGCAGCTCCTCCGGTCCAAACCCGGCGATCCAACCCACCTTCATCTGTGGCAGCCCGGCAATCTTGCTCATCCCGCTGAGCACAAACGTCAGCACCGGATGCGGCCCCACCGCAAAGCTCTGGAGTCGCGCCCCCTCCTGCACCGGATAGTCCAAAAAGACCTCGTCCACGATCAGTGCCAGCCCATGCCGCAGGCACACCTCCTCCAGCCGAGCCCTCTCCGCATCCCCGGTCGCATGCCCGGTCGGATTGTTCGGATGCACCACCACAATTGCCTTGGTCCGCGGACCTATCCGCCGCTCCAACTCCGCAAAGTCGATCCACCAGCCATAGTCATAGAACAGCGGATAACTCCGCAAACGAACATCCTCCAGCTCAGCCAGAAAGTCGAACAGCGGATAACTCGGCTGCGCCACCAGCACCTCATCGCCTGCATCGCACAGCAGCCGAAACAGGTAGCCATAGCCTTCGCTGGTACTGGTCGTCAGCACCACGCCATCGGCATCCACCGCTGCGCCATGGTCCGCATAGTAGCCCGCCACCGCCTCCCGGGCAGGCCGCATCCCCCGCGCATCCGGCTCATACTCCAGCGCACCAGCCGCACTCAGCGGCCCCAGTATCCGCGCCGCATCGTAGCCAAACCCACACACCGTAGGGTTCGACACCGTCAGGTCATACAGCCGCCGCCCCGCAGCCCGTGCCTCCCGGATCGCCGCCGCAAAGCTGCTCTCCCCAATATCCCATCCCGTCCGCTGCGAAAACCGATAGCTCACCTCACCATGCTAATCGCCCCTGTAAAATCGACACACATGTCACCCATCCAGGCTGTCCTCTTTGACTACGGCATGGTCCTCTCCGGCCCACCCGACCCCGTCGCATGGGCTCACATGCGCACCATCTCCAACCTCGACGAGCAGCAGCTTCACTCCGGCTACTGGGCTCACCGCCACCCCTACGACCGTGGCGACCTCACCGCCCTCGCCTACTGGACCCACGTCGGCCGCGACTCCGGCCTCCAATTCACCCCGGACCAGGTCGACGCCCTCATCCACGCCGACGCCGATCTCTGGAGCCAGCTCAATCTCCCCATGGTCCACTGGGCGCAAGCCCTCCAGGACGCTGGCATCCGCACCGGCATCCTCTCCAACATTGGCGATGCCATGGCCGCAGGTATCCTCGCCCGCCATCCTTGGCTCTCTCGCTTTGACCACTGCACCTGGTCCTACACCCTCAACCTCGCCAAGCCTGAGCCCGCAATCTACCGCCACGCCGCCCAGTCACTCAACACCCCGCTCGACCACATCCTCTTCATCGACGACCGTGCCGACAACATCCAGGCCGCCCTCGACACCGGCATGCAAGCCATCCAATACACCGATCAATCCACCTTCCAGCACCACATGATCAGCCGCAAACTGCAACATCTCCTACACCCCACCCCACCTGCGCCAAAGTAACTCCACCAATTCCCAAAACGGGAAGGTATAGTTACTCCCATCGCAGTTTCTTGCATCATCACAACCTAACCCCCGTCGTTTCCATGGATATTGAGGGCAGGCTGCATCCAGCGTTGTACCGCAGCTATCACCATGACGAAGATCAAGTTC
>DAICZO010000512.1 GCA_027311125.1 Acidobacteriaceae bacterium | reverse complement strand
CCAATGAATAAGCGGCATTCAGGCCACTGAGGGTGAGGTGATGGGCGGTTTCAGGACTGAGTTGGAACAGCGCGGGGCGCAGCAGTGGGTACATGTGAGCTTTCTATAAACCCCCGCAGTTCGGGCGGGGAGGAGGGTTGTATCAGTTCTTTTTAATGGCCACGGGGACGGGAGATTCTTGCTTGGGCGGGGATCCGTCACCGCGTTTTCTGCCGCGCCAGTCCTCCGCCAGCACCTCGGCAAGTTGCATGCACAGCAGGCCGAACAGCAACAAGCCCAACGGTTTGAACAGCGTGGCCTGGATGGCGAGCAATCCCCCGTTGCTCTTGTAGGCGAACAGTACGAAGTTACCAGCGATGAGTCCCGCCAATCCGGCGCAGATCACCCGGCCATAGTCGCCCGATTTCATCCCCGAGAAGATCGTGCTTTCGTGCCACAACCACTGCAGTGCTAGCAGAAGGAGCAGCGGAGCAAACCACAACAGGGCATAGAGTTGGGTCGGCCATGCCGCGCCGCCGGCCAAGCCGAGTGCGGCTAAGGTCAGCAGCGCGTACGCTGGCTTGTCCGGGGCGGGCGGTGTCAATCTGTTCAGGCTGCTCAAGCGTTCCGCTACGCCGGGTAAGGCGGCGACGAAAGCATGTGTGCACAGCACGGCAGGGGCGAGCGTGGCGAATAGCGGGGTATAGAGCAAAGCCTGCAACAGCGGATTGCCTGTATGTGTCGTCCAACTCGCGACATAGAGATTCAAGTACACCAGCAACCAGCCCAGCACCGCGCTCGCTCCCGCGACTCGCAGCAGATAGTCTGACTGGCCTTGGAAAGGCTGGTTGCCGGTGACCAGTTTGTTCAGATGATTGATGAAAACAATGTAGCCGGCCATCATCAGCGTGGTGAGCAGGGCGGAGGGCGGGTTGACGATGGCCGCGTCTCCCGTCAAGCCGCGCAACCCCAGGTCGCCCCATGACGAGCCGCTTAACCACAGGCCCGCAACAGGCAGTAGCAGCAGGGCCAGGAGGAAGATGATCAGGCGGGTCTTCATCGCGCACCCCGGGCGAGGGCTTGCCAAGTGCCATCGATCAAGCCTTGCGCGGGTTGGTATTGGGTCTTGTAGGCCATCTTGCGACTGTCTTTGATCCAATAGCCGAGATAGACGAAGTCGAGTTCCAGTTGACGGCACAGATCGAGCTGCCACAGCACGTTATAGACACCGAAGCTGGCACCGGGCAGGTCCGGATCGAAGAAGGTGTACACCGAGGACAGACCGTCGCCCAGCACATCGATCACGCTGACCATGCGCAAGATGCCCGGTTCGTTCTCGATGACCGGCTCGCGGAATTCGACCAGCAGCGTGTCGACCCGGCTTTGCAATAAAAAATTCCGGTACGACTCGTGGTCGTCGTTGTCCATGCCACCGTTCAAATGCCGCGCGGTCTGATAGCGTTGGTACAGCGCGTAATACTCCGGCTGGTCCTGCAACTCGTGCAGAGTGGCTTGCAGGTTCCCATGCTTCGCCCAGGTGCGGAGTTGCGAGCGCGATCGGGTGAAGGCCTGGGCCGCGATGCGCAGAGGCACACAGGCGTGGCAGGTGTCGCAATGGGGGCGGTAGGTGTATGTGCCGCTGCGGCGGAAGCCGTGCTGTACCAGTTCCGAATAGACTTGCGGGGTGATCAACAGGCTGGGC
>DAICZO010000510.1 GCA_027311125.1 Acidobacteriaceae bacterium | reverse complement strand
CCATCATAGGAGATGCCGAGGACGCCGACCTTGCCGTTGGTCTCGGGGATGTTTTTGATGAGCCAGTCGATGGTGTCGTAGGTGTCGGTGGACTCATCGACGGGGGTGGGATTGAGGGCTCCGTGGAGGGGACGATTCATGATGTAGTCGCCCTCGCTGCCGTACTTGCCGCGGATGTCCTGGACGACGCGGATGTAGCCTCCGTCGATGATGGTTTCGGTGGCGTTGTCGTATCCCCAGAGAGTGGCGCCGAGGTGGGTGCTGAAGGAGTTGGTGGTGAGCTGGTTGGCGTTGTAGGGGGTGCGGGTGAGAAGGATGCCTTCGTGCTTTGCGCCTTTGGGGACGAGGATGACGGTGTGGAGCTTGACGCCGTCGCGCATGGCGATCATGACTTCGCGGCGGTCGTAGTCCATGCCCACGGTGGAGGCCTGGAAGGCGGCGGGGGTCTCGCTGGGATAGTTGGGGTAGAGCGGAGCGGTCTGGGCGGAGGCGCCAGCGAGCGTGAACAACGATGTAACCGAGAGCAGAAGAGCAGGAAGCGAACGACGTCCGACAGGCTTAGCCACGGGAGATCACCTTTCCAAACACATGAGATTGCAGCGCGATAGGGGTACGCTACCACATTGGACGGAAGACGGAGAATGGGTGGAGTGCGGTGGTTGTTGAGCGGGTGAAGGTGGCATGGAGCGGGATAGCCAGCGGCGATAGAGGTTGGCGCTGGCGGGATGTGCCGCTATACTCAGACAACCCAATGCAAACAGCCCCTGCGAACCAGTTCGAGCACGATGCACTGAAGAACTATCTGCTGGACCATGCGTACGACGAGATGTTTGCTGCTGCCGGCAAACTGCACGCGCACTATGAGCCACTGCTGCAGCACTTCGCTTCCCTGCCCCGGAACGAGCTGCAACGGCGCAAGCAGGCAGCGGATATGAGCTTCCTGAACCAGGGCATTACGTTTACGGTGTACGGACGGGAAGAAGGTACGGAGAAGATCTTTCCGTACGATCTGCTGCCACGCATTATCACCAGCGCGGAGTGGGAGACGGTGGAACGGGGACTGACCCAGCGGATTACGGCGCTGAATATGTTTCTGAAGGACATTTATAACGAGGGGCGGATTCTGCAGGACGGGATCGTACCGCGTGAGGTGGTGTATAGCTGTAAGCAGTTTCGCAGGCAGATGGTGGGGTTGCAGGTGCCGCGGAATGTGTATATCGCGGTGTGCGGGACGGACCTGATCCGCCTGGAGAACGGCGAGTTTGTGGTGCTGGAAGACAACCTGCGCGTGCCGAGCGGCGTGAGCTACATGCTGACGAATCGGCGGGTGATGAAGCGGACGTTTCCGCAGTTGTTCCGGAGCTACAACGTGCGGCCGATTGAGCAGTACACGCAACTGCTGCTGGGGACGCTGCGGTCGCTGGCACCGGAGGGCAGGCCGGAACCGAACATTGTGCTGCTGAGTCCGGGGGTGTTCAACTCGGCGTACTTTGAACACGCGTACCTGGCGCGGCAGATGGGGATTGAGCTGGTCGAAGGCCGCGACCTGGTGACGCACGACAACGTGGTGTACATGCGGACGACGACCGGACTGCGGCGGGTCGACGTGATCTACCGGCGTGTGGATGACGACTTTATCGATCCGCTGGCGTTTCGTGGCGACTCGATCCTGGGGGTGGCGGGGTTGTTCAATGCGTATCGCGCGGGCAATGTGACACTGGCGAATGCGTTTGGGACAGGGGTGGCGGACGATAAGGCGCTGTATGCGTATGTGCCGGCGATCATCAAGTACTACCTGACGGAAGAGCCGGTGCTGAAGAACGTGGAGACGTATCTGCTGACGCGTCCGAAGGAACGGCAACATGTGCTGCAGAATCTGGACAAGCTGGTAGTGAAGGCAGTGGGTGAGAGCGGCGGGTATGGGATGCTGATCGGGCCGCAGTCCACGCAGGCGGAGCGGGATGAGTTTGCGCTGAAGATTGAAGCCGACCCGCGAAACTATATTGCGCAGCCGACGATCTCGTTTTCGCGTGCGCCATGCCTGATTGGCGATGCGCTGGAGCCACGGCATGTGGACTTGAGACCGTACGTTCTATATGGCGACAAGGTGACGATTGTGCCGGGCGGGTTGACGCGGGTGGCACTGAAGCGCGGCTCGCTGGTGGTGAACTCGTCGCAGGGTGGCGGAAGTAAAGATACCTGGGTTTTGAGCCAGTGAGTGAACTGGTAAAGACAACCGCATATTTCCGAGAGCAGGTGCTTCGGAAGAGGGCGTATCTGAAGTTGGAGTGGTGTAGTGCGGTACTGAAGCAATATGTCGAACGAGAAGTGCAGCCCGATGGACGGATTCGCTTCTGGGGTTACATCGACGGCCTGGAAGGCAAGCCTTTGCGAGTTGTTACTCTTGAAGACGGGGAGACGATCCACAACGCCTTCCCCGATAGTGGTTTTGTGCGGAGGAAGTCATGAAACTTCATTATTATGCCGAGACTGATTCGCTCTACATTGATCTTTCGGCTGCGTTGAGTGCGGACTCACAGGAAGTTGCGGAAGGCCTGATTCTGGATTACGACGAAGCTGGACATGTCGTCGGCATCGATATTCAACATGCTTCCGAACGGCTCGACCTGAGTGCGGTAGAGACGGAGCATCTGCCGCTGGTGGCAAAGATCGCGTAAGTGATTTGGAAGGGAGATACCGATGCTGTCACGCGTTGCGGATAGTTTGTATTGGATGAGCCGGTATCTGGAGCGTGCGGAGCATACGACGCGGCTGCTGGATGTGAATTTGAACCTGATGCTGGACGAGAATGCGACCAGCGCGGACCGGCGATGGCTGCGGGTGCTGCAGGCGCTGGGC
>DAICZO010000508.1 GCA_027311125.1 Acidobacteriaceae bacterium | reverse complement strand
GGATCTGCAGGGCGGTGATGGAGGGCGGGGCTCCGGGGGTGCGGATCTTTGATATTACGCACCAGGTAACGCCGTTCGACATTGCGGAGGGGGCGAGGTTTCTGGGTGGGTCGGCGCCGTATTTTGCGAAGGATGCGGTGTTTGTGGTGGTGATCGATCCGACGGTGGGGAGCACGCGCAAGGCGATTATTGCGAAGTCGAAGCGCGGGCAGTTTTTTGTGCTGCCGGACAATGGGCTGCTGACGCTGGTGCAGGATCGCGACGGAATTGAGGGAGTACGGGAGATCACGAATCCGGAGTGGATGATCGGCGCGAAGACCTCGTCGACGTTCCATGGGAGGGATATTTTTTCTCCAGCGGGCGCGCATCTGGCGCGCGGGGATGACTGGACGACGGCTGGGCCGGAGGTGCCGGTGTCGGCGCTGGTGCGGCTGAAGATGAGTTCGGCCGGGATCGATGCGGCAGGACTGCATGGCGAGGTGATCGGCACGGACGGCCCGTTTGGCAACCTGGTGCTGAATGTGCCAGGAGAGACGTTTGCCAAGCTGGGTTATCAGGTGGGAGACGTGGTGCCAGTGACACTGGGCGGGAAGGCGTATGAGTTTCCGTTGGTGAAGACGTTCAGCGATGTTGCGGTGGGTAAGCCACTGTTTTACATCGACTCGCGTGGACGGCTAAGCCTGGGCATCAATCAGCGGGACTTCTCGAAGACGTATGCGGTATCGAGCGGCGCGGCGATATTGATTCCGAAGAAGCGGTAGGGTTGGGTAAGCTCGGCGGCGTGGGTGGCACGTCCGCCGGGCGAGTTAGTGCTGGCGGGCTGTTTGGATGCGGCGCTCGGTGTCTCGCTGCTGGGCGACGCGCTGCAGTTCGGCTTCAATCTGGTGGATACGGTCGTTAATCTGAGAGTCGGATAGGGTTTTGCCGCGGCTGTCGATGGCGGTTTTGGTGCCGTCGGCGTTGATCGCGATGCGTGTTCCGTCTTTGCCGACGTAGGATTTGCTGCCATCGGCATTAGCAGTGTAGCGCGTGCCGTCGCGGGTGGTGAAGACCTTGGTGCCGTCCGCGTTGGTGATGAGGCGGGTGCCATCGTGGGCGACGTAGGTGCTGCTGCCATCGGCGTTGGTATTGATGCGGAGGCCGTCTTTGCCTACGATGACGCTGCTGCCGTCGCTGCCGGAGACGATCCGTACACCGTCCTTACCGATGTAGACACTGCTGCCGTCGCCGTCGTTGATGGAGAGGCGGGGTGCGGAGGGCGGCATGGGTGGTGGTGGAGGCAGCGGAGAGAGGCTGGCCTTTTTGACGGAGAGATCGCCCTCGCTGGTGTTGATGCGGACGAGTGGGCCGCCTTTGCCGATGGTTCCGGCGATAGATTTGCGGTTGTTGGACTCCTGGGTGGGGAGGTCGAAGTCGCTTTCGAGATCGCCGTTGTTGGTCTGCGCCTGGAGGGTGAAGCCGGCTTGTTCCGGCAGAGTCAGGTTGACGGAGCCGTTGCGGTTTTCCAGATTGACATTGCCAAGCGGGGGAGCGCTGGTGAGGTCGATGGAGCCGTTGCGATTGGTGACGGAGACATCGCCGGAGGCTCGTTCGATGGAGATGTTCTTGTTGCCCGCGCTGAGGGTGAGGGGGCCGACGATCTGATCGCCAGAGATATCGGAGTGGTTGATTTCTACCTGGCCGTCGAGGCGTGCGAGTTGAAAGTCGGTGCGGCTGGTGTGGAAGCGGACGGCCCCGTTGATGTGTTCGAGATGGGTCGTGCCGAAGTAGTCTCCGCTGAGGCTGACGGAGCCGGCGATGTCGGAGAGGGTGAGGTCGTGACCGTGGCCCTCGACGGAGATGGGGCCGGTGACGCTGTGGGCGGAGAATGAGGAGTCGCCGTTGTTGATGTGGGTGATGACGGGGCCGGTGATGGCGCTGACTTCGACATCACCGTGGTTGGAGGTGATGTTGACGGGGCCCTGAATGGCGTGGATGCGGACATCGCCGTGGTTGGCGTTGATGGTGGTGGGGGTAGAGGCGGGCACGGTGATGGTGAGGTCGGCCAGGGCGGGGGCCATGTTGGGCAGGTCGACGGTGAAGTTGCCGGGCGTGGTGGAGATGATCTGTGGGACGAGTTGCTGGGCTTTGCTGGCGGCCTCGGAGTCGGAGCGGGTGTAGACGACTTTGTGCATCGCAATGTGGATGCGGTTGTCGTCGCTGGTGCCGGAGACGGAGACGTCGCCGCGGGGATTACTGATGGTCAGGATGGTGTTGGCGGGGAAGGCCTGATCGATGGTCTGATCGCTTTCGTGCTTTTCGCCGAGGAACTCGTCGATGTTATCGGGATTGAGGTTAAATCCGTGGGCGAAGAAGTCGGGGTTGCCGCGGCCTGCGGAGGCGATGACTCCGGTGATGATGAGCAGGACGACGACGGTGAAGACTCCACCGCCGAGGGTGCGGCGGGGTTGTGGCTGCTGGGGGTCGTGGTGGGTGTAGTGGTCGAAGAGCCACTCGCCGAGCAGGACGACGCCTACGGAGACGAGGAGCAACGGCCACCAGCGGGAGTACCAGAACCATAGGCTGTGGCTGGCTAGTCGTCCGGTCTGGACGAGCAGGAAGACGATGCCGACGATGACGACGAGCAGCGGGCCGACGATGGAGGTGCGGCGCATGGCACGGACCTGGGCACGGTAGGCGTCACGCTGGGCGCGGATCATGTCGCGTTGGGCCCGGGCCTGTTCGCGCAAAATGCGGCGCTGGTACTTCCAGTCGGGGCCGTAGGGGGGACCGGGTGGCGGCGGTGGCCGTGGATAGGGAGGAGGATAGCCGGCCATGATTAGCTCACTTCCTGGTTGTTGTCCGTGGTGTCGTGGGTGGTGGCCGTGGTGGTGGGGACAGGCGAGGCT
>DAICZO010000502.1 GCA_027311125.1 Acidobacteriaceae bacterium | reverse complement strand
CAGCAGCCTCCGGAGAGATGGAACATGAGGTCGCCGTGTTTGTGGTGCAGGGTGGCGATAAGGGCGATGGCTGCGTCGGTGGCGAGGACCTGATGGGGGAGTTGGGGCATGGGATTGGCCTTGGGGGAGTGGGATCGTCGGTCAGGCTGGCGGAGGTTGATCGGACGCAAGTGTGCAAAACCGATAGAACTGCACATGCAGGTACATGGAGTGCGTTGCCCGCACGGTGCGCGGGCAACTTCGCTCAGGATGACAATTCGATGTGAGCCAGGGAGACCGCGAGAGACGGCGGTTTAGAAGAAGCCCATGGCGTTGGGGCTGTAGCTGACGAGCTGATTCTTGGTTTGCTGGTAGTGATCGAGCATCATCTTGTGGTTTTCGCGACCGATACCGGATTGTTTGTAGCCACCGAAGGCGGCGTGTGCGGGGTAGAGGTGGTAGCAGTTGGTCCAGACGCGTCCGGCCTGGATGTTGCGGCCGAAGTGGTAGGCGCGGTTCATGTCGCGGGTCCAGACGCCGGAGCCGAGTCCGTAGAGGGTGTCGTTGGCGATGCTGAGGGCCTCTTCTTCGTCCTTGAAGGTGGTGACGGAGACGACGGGGCCGAAGATCTCCTCCTGGAAGATGCGCATTTTGTTGTGGCCGCGGAAGACGGTGGGTTCGACGTAGAAGCCGTTGGCGAAGTCGGGGCCGATGTCGGAGCGCTTGCCGCCGGTGAGGACCTGTGCGCCTTCCTGGCGTCCGATGTCGAGGTAGGAGAGGATTTTTTCGAGCTGTTCGGATGAGGCCTGCGCCCCGATCATGGTGGATTTGTCGAGGGGGTTGCCACGCTTGATGGCTTGCACCCGCCCCAGGGCGCGCTCCATGAACTGATCGTAGATCGATTCCTGGATCAGTGCGCGCGAGGGGCAGGTGCAGACCTCGCCCTGATTGAGGGCGAACATGGTGAAGCCTTCGAGACACTTGTCGAAGAAGGCGTCATCCTCGCGCATGACATCGGCGAAGAAGATGTTGGGGGATTTGCCACCGAGTTCGAGGGTGACGGGGATGATGTTCTGGGAGGCGTACTGCATGATGAGGCGTCCGGTGGTGGTCTCTCCGGTGAAGGCGACCTTGTTGACGCGGGGGCTGGAGGCGAGGGGCTTCCCTGCTTCTACGCCGAGGCCGTTGACGACGTTGAGTACGCCGGGGGGGATGAGGTCGCCGATGAGTTCCATGAGGACGAGGATGGAGAGGGGCGTCTGCTCGGCTGGCTTGAGGACGACGGCGTTGCCGGCGGCGAGGGCGGGGGCGAGCTTCCAGGCGGCCATGAGGAGCGGGAAGTTCCAGTGGATGATGAGGCCGATGACGCCGAGGGGCTCGTGGTAGTGGTAGGCGATGGTGTCGCCGTCGACCTCGGAGATGCCGCCTTCCTGAGCGCGGATGCAGCCTGCGAAGTAGCGGAAGTGATCGACGACGAGAGGGAGATCGGCGGCGAGGGTTTCGCGGATGGGCTTGCCGTTGTCCCAGGTCTCGACGGTGGCGAGCATTTCGAGGTTGTCTTCGATGCGCTGGGCGATCTGATTGAGGATGTTGGATCGCTGGGTGGTGGAGGTGCGGGCCCAGCCGGTTTTGGCGTTGTGGGCGGCGTCGAGGGCGCGGTTGATGTCGACGGCGTTGGAGCGGGGAATCTCGCAGAGGACCTGGCCGGTGATGGGGGTGACGTTTTCGAAGTAGAGGCCGGAGGCGGGCTCCTGCCACTGGCCGCCGATGTAGTTGCCGTAACGCTGGCGGAAGGTGCCGGGGAAGCCGTAGGAGCCGGGCTTGATCTGGGTGGATACGGGAACTGGCGGGGTGGTGGTGGACATGGGCGTAACTCCTTGGTTGTGCCGTTGCGATGGAT
>DAICZO010000501.1 GCA_027311125.1 Acidobacteriaceae bacterium | reverse complement strand
GGATGTGTTTCTGGCGGAGATGGACGCGCAGGTGCCACAGTATCCGATTGCGTGTGAAGACTTGGAGGGGAAGACGGTTCTGATTGTCGGGTATGGATCGATTGGGGCGGCGATTGAGGCGCGGATGGCGCCGTTTGGGGTGGAGGTGGTGCGGGTGGCGCGGTCGGCGCGGCAGGAGCCGTTGGTGCATGCTGTGACGGAGTTGGATGCCCTGCTGCCGCTGGCGGATGTGGTGGTACTGATTGTGCCTTCGACGGAGGCGACGCGGGGGATGATGGGAGCCCGGGAGATGGCGCTGATGAAGCGGGGGGCGTTGCTGGTGAATGCGGCTCGGGGGAGTGTGGTGGTGATGGACGCGCTGGTGGCGGCGCTGCGGGAGGAACGAATAGCAGCGGTGGTGGATGTGACTGATCCGGAGCCGCTGCCGGTGGGGCATCCGCTGTGGAGTGCGCCGAATTGCATGATTACGCCGCATATTGGCGGGGCGACGCCGAAGCTGATCGATCGTGGAATACGCCTGGCAGCGGAGCAGGTGCGGCGGTACATTGTCGGGGAGCCGCTGCTGAATGTGGTGGGAGCGGACGGATACTGAGGCGAGTGGTGGCTGTATGATTCTGGTGTCTGGTTCTGGATTGGAATGATGTGCATGGATGAATGGGGGTTCGGGGAATGATGGAGCGGCGTGATTTTTTGATGGGTACGATGGCGGCATCGGCGGTGGCAATAACGGGTACGGCGGAGGCAGCGGAGCCAGTGACGACAGGTGCGGGGAAGCGGGAGTTTTATCAGCTGCGGAAGTACCACATGCAGACGGGTCCGCAGACGAAGATCACGGACAGCTACATGGCGGAGGCGCTGGTGCCGGCGCTGAACCGTTTGGGTATCGCCCCGGTGGGGGCGTTTATGGTGAACTTCGGGCCGGATACGCCGACGCTGTATCTGCTGCTGCCGAGCACGAATGTGGAGTTGCTGGCGACGGTGGAGCTGCGGCTGGCGCAGGATGCGGAGTTTATGAAGCTGGCTGAGCCTTTCTGGAGCGCACCGGCTGCGGCGCCACCGTTTCTGCGGGTGGAGAGCTCGCTGCTGGCGGCGTTTGAGGGCTGGCCGAAGCTGACGCCGCCGGCTGCTTCGGCGACCCATGCGAAGCGGATCTTCCAGATACGGATGTACGAGAGCCCGACGTATGGGGCGCATGTGCGGAAGGTGGAGATGTTCCACCATGGGGAGTTTGAGATCTTCCAGAGTGCGGGTTTCGGGCAGGTTTTCTATGGCGATACGTTGATTGGGTCGCATATGCCGAACCTGACGTACATGCTGAGTTTTCCGGATATGAATGAGATGAACGCGCGCTGGGATGTATTTCGGAATGATCCGGCGTGGAAGAAGTTGTCGAGCTCGCCGCGGTATGGGTACGAGGCGATTGTGAGCAATATTACGAACCTGATTCTGACGCCGACGGCCTACTCGCAGATTTAGGGATTGGAGTTGGTTGGGGCGGGTGGTAGAGAATGAGAACATGATGGATCTCGACGAGTTGAATGCGCATTATGGGTTGCCCGGGGTGTTGGTGTTTGCTGCTGGGCAGGGTGGGTTGGTGTATGCGGATGTGACGACGGCGCAGGCGACGGCGCGGGTGTATCTGCAAGGCGCGCATGTGACGGCGTGGCAGCCGACGGGGCAGCAGCCGGTGTTGTTTATGAGCCGCAAGAGCGAGTTTGCGGTGGGTAAGGCGATTCGTGGGGGCGTGCCGATTGCGTTTCCGTGGTTTGCGACGGACCAGAAGGCCGACCGGGTGGATGGTAAGCCGGGGCCCTCGCATGGGTTTGCGCGGATACAGGATTGGACGGTGGCGTTTGCTGCGTTGGCTGGGGATGAGCTGCATCTGACGCTGACGCTGGGGCCGACGGCGATGAGCCGGAGTATGGGGTTCGATCACTTTCGGCTGGCGTACCAACTGACGTTTGGCAAGACGCTGACGATGCAGTTGACGGTAGCGAATGAGGGGACTGCTCCGCTGGAGTTTGAAGAGGCGCTGCATACCTACTTTGCAGTGGTGGATGTGCATGAGGTGTCGGTGACGGGGCTGGAGCCGACGGCGTATATCGACAAGACGGACGACTTCAAGCACAAGCCTGCGTCGCATGCTGCGCTGCGGTTTACAGGATTTACGGACCGGGTGTATCCGGATACGACGGCGACGTGCGTGATCCATGATGAGGTGGAAAAGCGGCAGATCCGGATTGAGAAGACCAACTCGCGGACGACGGTGGTGTTCAATCCGTGGAAAGAGCTGGCGGATATGGGGCCGGATGAGTGGCACGAGATGCTGTGTGTGGAGACAGTGAATGCCGGCAGTGATGCGGTGACGCTGGCGCCGGGCCAGACGCATACGATGCAGGCCCATATTGTGGTGGAGAAGGAGTAGGACGATGCTGATTCTTGCTTCTGCTTCGCCGCGGCGGCGCGAGTTGCTGACACAGGCGTGACTGACGTTTCGGGTGGAGTCGGCTGATATTGATGAAGCGATGCAGCCGGGCGAGAGTGCGGCGACGTATGTGCAACGGCTGGCGGTGGAGAAGGCCGAGGCGGTGGGGGCGCGGTATAAGGATCAGGACGACGATGGCGATCCGGTGACGGTGCTGGGCGCGGATACGACGGTGGTGTGCGAGGGCGAGGTGTTGGGTAAGCCGGTGGACCAGGCGGATGCGCGACGGATGCTGGAGCAGTTGTCGGGACGGACGCACCAGGTGCTGACGGGGATTGCGGCGATTTCGCGGCGGGCTACGGTGAGCGAGGTGGAGATTACCCAGGTGTTCTTCGACCTGATCAGCGAGCAGGAGATGACGACGTACCTGGCGAGCGGGGAGCCGCTGGACAAGGCGGGGGCATATGGAATCCAGGGCTATGCTGCGCGGTGGATTCCGCGGATTGAGGGTTGCTACTTCAACGTAGTAGGGCTGCCGCTGGCGCGGACGATGGAGCTGCTGGCGAAGGCGCAGGAAGGCGTGAGCGAGACGGTTGCTCCGCTGTAGAGCGGCGGGTCTTATTTGTAACAGATGCCGATCTTTTTATTTGTAACCGTTATTGCGCTTATTCGATGGTGGCGATGAGGGCGGCGAGCAGTGCGGTGCGGGGGATGAGGTGTTCGACGAGGACGTGCTCGTGGGGAGCGTGGGCACCTTCGCCTACGGCGCCCATGCCGTCGAGGGTGGGGATGCCGAGGGCGGCGGTGAAGTTGCCGTCGGAGCCTCCGCCGGTGGCAGCCTCGTCGAGTTGGAAACCGAGTTGTGCGGCGAGGGACGGAGCAGATTTGAAGAGTGCGACGGTGCCGGGTTTGCGCTCCATGGGTGGGCGGTTGATGCCACCGGTGATCTGGAGAGTGCAGTGGGGATCGGTGACTTTGAGGCGGCGGAAGAGGCGGTCGACGTAGGCGGCGTCGCTGGCTTTGGCGATGCGGACGTCGATCTCGGCGGAGGCCTGGGCGGGGACTACATTGGAGCGGGTTCCGCCGGAGATGACCCCGACGTTGACGGTGAGTTTTCGGCTGAGGTTGGTGAAGCCGGAGACGGTTTGGATGAGCCGGGCGAGTTCGAGGATGGCGGAGTGGCCGTGGTGGAAGTCGACACCGCTGTGGGCGGCGACTCCGGTGACGTGGAGGGTGTACTGGCCGACGCCTTTGCGGGCGGTTTTGTAGGCGAGGCCCTGGGCGGGTTCGAGCACGATGACGGCGGCGGCGGTGAGGGCGAGGCGCTCGGTGATGGGACGGGAGATGGGGCTGCCGATCTCCTCTTCACTGTTGAGCAGGAGGGTGATGGGGCGGGTGACTTTGAGTTGCTGGAGTGCGCGGATGGCGGAGAGGGCCATGACGACGCCGGCTTTCATGTCGAGGACACCGGGACCGGCGTAGCGGCCGTTGTGGTGGGTCCAGGGCATGGGGGCAAGGGTTCCGAGAGGCC
>DAICZO010000164.1 GCA_027311125.1 Acidobacteriaceae bacterium | reverse complement strand
GGCTTCGAAATCGTTGCGCGTCGCACGATCGGTCTCGGTGCGGATGCGCGCGATCGCGTCCACGATGTCGTGCAGCCACGGGACGGCAGAGCGCCCCGGCATCAGAGGATTGAGGTGGTCCCGGGAACCTGGACAGGTGGCTAAGAGAGAGCGCCGCCCGTAGAACGGCCGTGAGGCCGGGGGCAAGACATGGCGAATACTCGCAAGAAGCACGCGGCTGGGTTCAAGGCGAAGGTGGCATTGGCGGCGGTTCGGGAGGACGGCACGGTGGCGGAGCTGTCGAGCCGGCTCGGAGTTCACGCCAGCCAGATTCACGCGTGGAAGAAGACACTGCTTGACGGGGCTTCCTCGCTGTTCGAGCGGGGTAAGGCCGGGACGAGGGCGGGTGCTGCGGGAGACGAGGCGAAGTTGGCCCCGCTGTATGAGAAGATCGGGCAACTGACGGTGGAGCGCGATTTTTTTCGCAAATGGGTATCCCCTTCACTGACCTACTCCGTTGCCTGATTCTCGGAGCCAATGATGGTGCGATATGGTGCCGGGTCCACGGCGACAGCTTGCTGCGCGAGCCTATGGAATAGCAATCCTCGAGCCTTCGAGTTCCGGCGATTGAACCGGAAGGTGAACTCGTCGAGGTAGTAGTTGATGTGATGGTTTTGAACGCCGCCCTGGTGAGTTCCGTTCAGCCATCTCTTGAGAAGCGAAGCTACCATATGGACGCGTGGCATGACTTCATGCGCCAGTTCCGTGCCGCGGCTGATCGCAGTGACCTGATGCTGGTACCCGGCCTTCACTAAGCCAGAGTAGCCTCGCCATCCGTCAGTGTGAACCACAGAGCCGGGCGTTACTGCTTCTTTGACGAAGGAGAGAAGGCTGTCCTCGGAGACGTCCATGACTCGCCGAAGACGGATGCGACCGATGCCGTTGCCATTCTTCTCGGCCGCCACCACGACGATGGCCTTCGTTTCTGTTTGCCGTCCCCTCATTCCCTCTTCCGGACCGCCGACATAGGTTTCGTCGACTTCGATGCTCCCTGCGAGACGATCCCGGCCAGGTCGAATCATCGCTCGGCGCAGTTTATGAAGCCAGGTCCAGGCAGTCTCGTAGCTTCCGAGTCCCAGCACCCGCTGCAAGCCCAGGGCGCTGACGCCGTTCTTCTGGCTGGTCACGAACCACATCGCAAGAAACCACATCCGCAGCGGCTTGCGCGTGTCCTGGAAGATTGTCCCGGCCGTCAGGGATGTACGCCTGTGACAGGTCCGACACCGCAGCAATCCATTGGACATCTTCCACGGTTCCCTGGTTCCCTTGCAGTGAGGACAAACAAAGCCGTCCGGCCATCGAAGCTGGTGGATATACTCACGGCATCCCGCATCATCACGGAACCGGTCGTCCATCTCCTGGAACGTCCGCGGATAATCGACTCCGGGAATAGGCCTACTTTCGTTCTCCACCCTTCCACGTTATACCCCGCTCACGCCAGAATCCGAAAATCCTTGGGTGAGATGATGCGGAAGTTATCAGTTACCTCATCGCAGTAGAGTCGCCAGTTCCTGGGCACCTCCTCGCGTAGGAACGTCAGAATCGCATCGCTGAAGTCTCGGAAGGTTGCGTGGCACTTGTTGTGGGTGGTGTGCCTGTGCATCAACCCCCAGAGCCGTTCGATGGGCTTGAGCCGCGAAGCGGATCAAGGGTGCGGGCAGTAGGTCGGAATGAAATGCAGCTTGATCCGGCACCCCGGACGCGCCAGCCAGGCTTGCACCCGCTTCGCGTGATGATACCTGGCGTTGTCCAGGAACAGGTGGATCACCCGCTGGCGCGGGTACATCGTCAGCCGCGCGATCATCAGCTTGATCGTGCTGTCAGCATCGACTGTCTCCACATCCAGCATCCGGGTGTGGCCGGTCTACAGGTCGATCGCGCCGTGAATATTCAGGCGCTGCCGCCCGCTGGTCTGCGCCATCGCGATCGGCGTGTCCTTCGGCGCCCAGCACCCGACCGGCCGCACCGCGTGCGTCGGGTGCACCGCGTCAGCGAACAACACCGCCTCGTCAGCGTCC
>DAICZO010000499.1 GCA_027311125.1 Acidobacteriaceae bacterium | reverse complement strand
CGTTCTATGTGGGCGATGTGACGATCAGCCAGTTGTCGCCGCCGCCGCCGAGTCCGGGGCAGCAGGACAATACCGGCATCACGAGCACGTTTGAAGACGGCGTGACGGATGGATGGGGCTCGCGGTCGGGCACGTCGAGCGTAGCGAATACAACGGCTGCGGCGCACAGCGGCACGCACAGCCTGCTGACGACGGGACGCATCGCGAACTGGGATGGTCCGCAGATCAGCGTGAACAACAAGATGTATCCGGGTTCGGTTTACAACGTGAGCGGCTGGGTGATGTTGACTCCGGCCGATGGATCGAATCACGTGATCAACATCAGCGTGCAGACGACGCTGAGCGGGAACGCAAGCTACTCAAGCGTGACGGGGTATCCGGGCGTGACGGTGGCGGCGGACGGGCAATGGCACCAGATCAACGTGATGGGCTACAACATGTCGAGCGCTTATGATCCGGGGCAGGCGTACCTGTACTTCCAGACGGTTCCGCCGTCGGGCAATGATCTGGTGTCGTTCTACCTGGATGACTTCCAACTGACTTATGTGAACCCGCCGACAATTCAGACGGATATTCCATCGATTTACAAGACGCTGGCGCAGTTCTTCCCGGTGGGCGCGGCGGTAGACATGACGGACCTGTCGGGGCCTCATGCGCAACTGCTGGGGATGCACTTTGACAGCATTACATCAGGTAACGACATGAAGTGGGCTTCGGTGGAGAGCTCGCCAGGCGTGTTTGATTTTGCCAACGCGGACGCGGAGGTGGGCGAGGCGGTGTGTAACGGCTCGCGCATCCGCGGACACAACCTGGTGTGGGCTTCGGGCTCGCAGACGCCATCGTATGCGTATGGGGATGGCACGAACTCAGCGGCGAACCAGGCAACTGTGAAGCAGAACATCGTGGAGCACATTCAGAACGAGGTGCAGCACTTTGGCAGCAAGGTCTATGCGTGGGATGTGGTGAATGAGCCGCTGGATCCCTCGCAGCCCGACTGCCTGCTGCATGGACCGTTTTACCAGGTGCTAGGCAAGAGCTACATCGATCTGGCGTTCCAGACGGCACAGCAGTATGCACAGGCGGGCACGAAGCTGTTCCTGAACGACTACAGCACGACGGACCCGGCGCGGCTGGCTTGCCTGGTGAAGGTGGTCGGGGATCTGCGTTCGCGCGGGATTCCGATCGACGCAGTGGGGCACGAGATGCATAACGCGATCAACTACCCGTCGACCGCGGCGATGATGAATGCGATCAATACGGTGGCGGAAGACTTCCCGGGCATTGACCAGCAAGTGACCGAGCTCGACGTAAGCGTGTACGACGCTGGGGACACGAAGTCTAACTACGGAACCGACATTCCGCCGTCGGTGCTTGCTGAGCAGGGCTGGCTCTACAAGCAGTACTTTGACGGCTTCAAGCAATTGAGCGGCAAACTGAGTGCTGTGACGTTGTGGGGCATGGCCGACGACGACACATGGCTGGACAGCTTCCCAGTGGTGCGGACGGATTATCCGCTGCCGTTCGACATGCACCTGCAGGCCAAGCCGGCGTACTGGGGAATTGTCGATCCGACGCAACTGCCGGGCTACGGGATGACGTTTGACATCACGAGCAGCAGAGGGTCACGCGACGCGCACATCCTAACGGTGACGGCGACGAACGGTAATGCGGGGCCGGCCTATGCGACGCAACTGAACGGGATGACGGTGACTCCGCTGCCCAGAAATTGCGAAGGGGACGGTGACGCTGCGTGCAGAAATGATGCCCGGCGGGATGACGATGGGAGGCTCTGCAAGGCAACTGTGACTGCGCCGACGACATTGCCTGTGGCGCTGGGCGATATTGCAACGGGAGGAAATGCCCAGGCGACGTTCCAAGTGGACGTGGATCACTGCTCGGACAAAACGCACTTCCTCGTGAGCGTGCCGTGGAGCTCAGCGGTGTATGACACCGGGACGGCGACGCAGGTGGTGGACTTTGACCGCGACCAGAGAGGCGACCACGAGGAGGGCAAGGACAGGCACTGACCCGAAAAGCGGGAAGACCCAGGAGTGGGAATCGGAGCCAGAGAGGGCCAATCCGATTCTTGTTCTTCGGTAACGAACGCCCGGACTGCGCGATGGGCCGGAGAGCAGGAAGCGCGGACGGGGTGAATGATCGCGGAAAACGATCCCTACACAAATGAGAGGGAATCAGGCGCTAGGGATGAGGCGTTCAGATTCCCTCTTTGAGGTTGGTTTGGGGCGCGAACAACGAGGCACGCGCCGCTATTGCAGGATGGGAATGCCGGCGATGCGCTGCTGCCACTCAGCGGGGCCGGTCTGGTGGACGCTGGTGCCTTTCGAGTCGACGGCGACGGTGACGGGCATGTCTTTGACATCGAACTCGTAGATGCCCTCCATGCCGAGGTCCTGAAAGGCGAGCTGGCGCGCGCCGATGATGGCTTTGGCGACGAGGTAGGCTGCGCCGCCGACGGCCATGAGATAGACAGCGCGGAACTCATTGATGGCGTCGATGGCGGCGGGGCCGCGCTCGGCTTTGCCGACCATGCCGAGGAGGCCGGTTTCGGCGAGCATCTGGCGGGTGAACTTATCCATGCGGGTGGCGGTGGTGGGGCCGGCGGGTCCGATCACTTCTTCGCGGACGGGATCGACGGGGCCGACGTAGTAG
>DAICZO010000162.1 GCA_027311125.1 Acidobacteriaceae bacterium | reverse complement strand
GGACTTAAAATCCGCAGACCCTAACCGGTCGTGGGGGTTCAAGTCCCCCTCCGGGCACCATAGAATCTATTACTTACGGCTAATTTTAGGTATTTTCTCGAAGTACTGAAACCGTGGGTGGCACTTTTTTAGACTCGCATTATGGCAACACGAAAGGCACCTGTTAAGGCCAGAGGCGTTTACGAGAAAGACCCGGGCTTAGGCACCTGGTGGACTTGGTACCAGCAGGGCAGTGTTCGGAAACGGGAGAAGGTTGGCCCACGGGGAGCCGCGACTGAACTCTACCGTCAGCGAAAGTTCGAACTCCGAACCGGGGTGAGGCTCGCTCCAAACCTCCGTACCACGCGGATCAAGTTTTGTGAGACTGCTAGAGAGGCGCTGGCATGGTCGGCGAAATTTCATCCAGAAGATGTCCGCACCGTAACGGGCAGGATGAAAATGGTGGTCACCCTTCGTGGCCACAGCGTGTCATACTCTGTTCAACATCACTGTTACATTCCGGGGAGCCTGCGGGTAGGATTACGTGTCGACACCAGGTGAAATCACAGCACTGCTTCACGCATGGAGCGAAGATAGCACGGCATCCACGGACGCCCTCTTTGAGTTGGTGTATCCGGATTTGCGCCGAATAGCCGGTGCGCTCTTTCGACGTGAGCGACCTGAGAACCTGCTACAACCCACATGCGTGGTTAACGAACTCTTTCTGAAGCTGCTTCGTCAACGCAGTCTCCGGTTTGAAGACCGTGAGCACTTCTATTGTCTGTGCGCACAACTGATGCGCAGGGTGTTGCTGGATCACGCGCGCTCAGAGGGACGCAAAAAGCGCGACGGCGGTGTCTCCGTCCCGCTGCATGAGAACATGCTGTGGATCGACGACAATCCTGTGGATGCCATCGATCTAGACCGTGTCATCCATGAGCTGGAACGGATTGATCCCCGCAAGTGCCGCATGCTCGAAATCCGTTTTTTCCTGGGCTTTACTGCGGACGAAGCGGCGGAGCTACTTCACGTTTCGACGGCCAGCGTGAACCGCGATATGAGGTTTGTCCGCACTTGGCTGAAAGATCGATTGAAAGCAGGATGATTGATTGCTTTTGTGAACCCTGCTGAATCAGCCCGAGACTGACACGGTGTTTGCCCAGATGTCGCGTACTGGAAGAGAAGAGACTTATGAACCAAGATGCTGACAACTGGGAGATCCTTCAGTCCCTTTTTCATCTGGCGGAGGAGCATCCTGAGGCCGATCTAGACGCGTTGCTTTTGCGTGCCTGCGCTGACGCGGAGTTGCGCACACGTGCCAAGGTGCTGATTCTCCTTGCGAGGGAAGGCGCTACCGATCCTGGCGCTGACGAAGTGACTGTGGCACCGACAGCGGAACAGGTGATTCGCAGAATCGGGCCTTACGCCATTGTTCGCCTGCTGGGATCGGGCGGTATTGGTACTGTTTATCTGACGGAGCGAATAGCGGGTGGCGTGGTTCAGCGCGCTGCGGTGAAGGTACTCTCCCAGCACGCTGCTGGGCCGTCCTTTGCCGAACGCTTTGCCCGTGAGCAACACATTCTCGCGTCGTTGGACCATCCGAACATCACTCGGATGCTGGATGCAGGACTGAGTGACGCGGGAGAGCCGTACCTTGTGATGGAGTATGTGGATGGCATCCACCTCGACACCTATTGCGACGACCGGAGTCTAGATATTCCGGCACGCCTGAAGCTGTATCTTCAAGTCTGCGAGGCGGTTGCTTATGCCCACCGCAACCTTATCGTCCATCTCGACCTGAAGCCGTCGAACATTCTCGTTACAGCGGACGAAGGCCAGGTTAAGCTGCTGGACTTTGGCACCTCCAAGCTGATCCAACCAGATAGCCTGCTAACGACGACCGTGATGGCCACACCTGCTTATGCCAGCCCCGAGCAACTGCGAAACGACCCGGTGACCACTGCCTGTGACGTGTATGCGCTGGGGGCGATACTTTTCGAGATGCTGTCAGGCCGCCGCCCCAACCAGGACAGATCGGTGGCCATGATGATCGAACGATCTATCAAGGAGTTGCCGCCTGAGCCTATCACCGGAGCGGTAACGCCCGCGGCGGCGACGCATCGCGGGGTTACAGCGACCCGCCTTGTGAACCTGCTGCGTGGAGATCTGGCCACGATGGTCGCCAAGTGCCTCGCACCCCGGCCCAAAGACCGCTACAGCACAGTAGATGCCCTCATCACCGACATCCAGCGCTACCTCGCCGGACGTCCCATCCTCGCCCGCTCGCAGACCACCACCTACCGCCTGACCAAATTCGTCCGCCGCAACCGCAAGGCGGTCATCACCGGCGTCTTCGCCGTACTCGCACTGCTGGCCACCTCCGGCTACGCCCTCTGGCGCCAGCACCAGGCCGTCGTCGCCGGTCAGCGTGCCGAACAAATGCAGAGCTTCATGTACAGCCTCTTCAAGCTGGCAAATACAAACTACATGGGCAAGCCGACTGCCACAGTTGAAGACTTTCTCAACCTTGGAGGAATGGTGTTGCCTGACTTTATCAAAGACCCGTCCGACCTCCGGGCGGCGCAGCTCAGTCTTGGCGAATCGATGTTCGACAATGTCGATCTCAAACCTGCACAATCCCTGTTCGATGAGGTCATTGCAACCGCCAAAAGGGACCACGAGACCAATCCACTCGTTGAAGCCGAAGCCTTTGGAGGTAGCACTGCCTTTCGTCTTGGCGACAGCAGCAAGGGAGAGGCGCTTCTGGCCGATGCCGTGCAGCGCTCACATCAAACTGGGGTTCCTATCTCCACACGGATCTGGTCGGACGAGCTTTACGCTTCAGCCCATTGGAATCTTGGTCTGCGCTCGGACAAGGAACTGAAGCTGCTCGACGAGGCTGATCGAATGGTGCACACGCACACGGTGTCTGACCGGCAATTGGCCTGGACCACCGTGAACAACGCAGAGATATATGCCCAGATCGGAAGGCTTGAAGAGGCCGAGCGGCTGGCCCAGGAAGCACTCACGATCTTCAAGCGACGGCCTTATACGGTCTGTGATCAGGCAGACACGCTGGCCACACTGGGCGACATACGCGATTATTCGCACGACCCTCAAGCGGCACTAGCCTACTACGAACTCTCGTTTCAAGGCTTCAAAACCTGTCAGGGCGCAGGAAGCTTTCAGACTCTGGAGGCAGGCATCCAGGTAGCCCGCGCAATGATCAAGCTGGGAAGAACTCAGGAGGCTGCGACGCTCATTCAGCAAGAGCTGCCAGATTATCGCAAGGCCGTCTCTGCCCCCAGCGACTTGAACACGCCGTTGATCTATCTTGCTCGTGCCGACGAACTCAATGGGCACTTCGAGGAAGCAGTCCGCAATGCGGAGGAAGCCTACCGGGTTATCAAAGACAGGACCACTCCATCGTCACAGAAGGCGTTCACTCAATTCGTCTGGGCCGTAGCGCTGCAGGGGCAGGGCAAACTCAAAGACGCATTGGCGCATGCCGAACTGGCTGACGCCACCTATGCTCAGACCCCTTTGAAGAGTACTGAGGGGGAAAAGCGTGCGGCTGAGGCACACAATCTACTGGCCAGCCTGAAGGCCCATTAGCTCACGTTGACAAGCCGCCGACCGGGGTGATCCGACCCGGATGGCACGTAGCGGCACAATGCTGATACACCCCGAGAACCAGCTGTGGTTGGGGTCGTCTTCGAACGGATGGAGATTTTCGCACCCGGCTGACACACTTCCATCTCAGCCAGCGCGTTCATAGCAGGAGCTACCTTGCCATGATCTCGAAGTCTGTACTTCGCACCCTCAGCGCCGCTGTCCTTAGCCTCAACGGTCTCATCGTCACAGCCCAGTCGCTGGCGCCGGTTCAGGCACCCGCGGCCAGAGCCGCCGCCGCCTATGGCAACCTGCCGCTCAGCTTTGAGCCCAACCTCGGCCAGACCGACTCCGCTGTCCGGTACCTCGCGCGCGGCAGCAACTACACCGTGCTGCTGCAACCTAGCACCGCGACCCTGCTTCTCCGCCGCGCGCAGAGCAAGTCCGAAAGCCAGCGCGCCACTGTCCGCATGACGCTCGCCGGCACCAACGCTGCGGCCGCCATGTCGCCCGAGCGCCCGCTGGCCGGCTACGTGAACTACCTCACGGGCGACAAGGCCCACTCGCACACCGGAGTCCCGACCTACGCGGCCACTCGCGTCACGGCGGTCTACCCCGGCATCGACCTCGTCTACTACGGCACCGACCGCCAGCTTGAGTACGACTTCATCGTCGCCCCGCACAGTGACCCGAACCTCATTCACCTCGCCATCGACGGCGCGCAGCCGGTCCTCGAGCCCAGCGGCGAACTCCGCCTCAAGCTCGTGGCGAAGCAGCAGCCGACCGAGATCCTTGTCCGCAAGCCGACTCTCTACCAGCAACTCGGCGATCATCGTCAGCCCGTCGACGGCAGCTTTACCCTCTCCGCCAACGGCCAGATCGGCTTCCGCATCGGCACCTACGACCGCAGCCGTCAGCTCGTCATCGACCCCGTAATCGCCTACGGCAGCTACTTCGGCGGCGCCGCCGAAGACGAGATCAACGGCTCAGCACTCAACGCCGCCAACCAGCTTTACGCCGTCGGCCAGACCTACTCCACCGCCCTGCCCGGCACCACCGGCGAGTTCCAGGCCAACCCCGCTGCCAGCAACATCGGCCACGAGGCCTTTGTCACCAAGTTCTCTGCCGATGGCTCAACCGTGCTCTGGACCACCTACCTCGGCGGCGCAGCCGACGATGTCGCCAACGCCGTCGCCGTCAACGCCGCTGACCAGCCCTACATCGTCGGCTTTACCAACAGTTGCCCCGCAGGCCAGACCAGCAACCAGAGCGTCGGCGAGTTCCCCTTCACCCCCAACGCCGTCCAGCAGCTCTGCAATCCCAACGGAAACTCCAACAATACAATAGAAGTCAACTCCGGCGGCAACGCAACTTCCGTCGGTTACGATGCCTTCCTCGTGCAGCTCTCCTCTGACGGCAAGACCGAGCTCTACGGAACGCCGCTCGGCGGATCGAACGACGACTTCGCCAACGGCGTCTCCGTCGATGCCGCAGGCAAGGTTTACATCGTCGGCCAGACCTACTCAACCGGATACTACTTCGCCGTCAGCTCCAACCTCCGCGACGTGCCGTCCTACCCCGTCAACAATCATCAGGTCGCATCGATCGGCCAGGCCAACTTCCCCACCACCAGCAACGCCTATTACAGCAACATCACCGAGTCCGTGAAGTACTCCACACCGACTCCTTCGGCAACATCGGCGGCCCCACCGACGAGCAGGCATTTCTCACCGTCCTCAGTCCCAACCTGCAAACCATCCTCTACTCCTCGCTCGTCGGCGGAGGCATCATCGGCGGCTGCGGCAACGGCACCTGCAACACCAACGGCATCGCCATCGCGGTCAATGCCGCAGGCCAGGCTTTCATCGGCGGCAACACCTCCTCCGCGCACTGGCCCACCACCACCGGAGCCTTCGCCAGCACCTGCTCCAACGCAGGCGCAGCCAACAGCCAATGCCCCATGACTGGCTGGCTCGCCGGCTTTGATCCGAGCAAATCCGGCGCCGCCTCGCTGCTCTTCTCCACCTACATGAACGGCTCTTCCGCTGGCAAGGACGGCAACGGCAACACGCTCTTCCCCACCAGCGACGTCTATGGTCTTGCCGTCGATTCCAAGGGCAACGTCGTCGCCACGGGCGATACCAACGCAGACAACTTCCCCACCACCCCCGGCACGCTACAGCGTGCTTGCGTGCAGTTCGGCGACGGCAACGGCAACAGCCTCCGCTGCCAGTCCGCCTACGTCACCAAGCTCTCGCCCACCGGCACGACCGTCTGGTCTACCTACTTCGGCCCCACCTCCCGGCCTGGCAACGCAACCATCGGTCAAGGCCTCGCACTCGACGCCAACGACAACGTCTACCTCGTTGGCACCAGCACCTCACCCACGCTGCCGCTGGTCAACGCCATCAACACTAACCCCGCGCAGCAAGACGATGTCTTCGTCACCGAGTTCGCGCCAGCTGCAACTTCCGTCCTGATGGGCACCTTCATCGGCTCCACCGCCGGCATCACCCTCAATAACAACGCTCTGCATCTCGACAGCAACCTCAACGCCTACATCTCCGGCTCGCAGGCCCCCAACTCCTACGGCGGAACCACCTTCCCCCCCACCAGCGGTGCCTTCAGCCAGACGATCCAGGGCTCTGACGGCTGGGTGCTCAAGCTCATCACCCAGCAGCAGACCGCCACCACCAAGCTGCAGATTAGCCCAACGGCCACCGTGCCCGGAACGCCCATCACCTTCACCTCCACCGTCGCCGGTCTGCCCGGCTTTGCCACACCGACCGGAACCGTCACGCTTACCAGCGGCGCTACCACCATCGGCAGCATCACACTTGCCAACGGTACGGGCACTTTCAGCACGACATCGCTGGCTGCTGGAAGCTATAACGTCGCCGCAACATATTCCGGAGACGAAGTTTACGCTGGCAGTACGACACCACCGCAGACGGTCAGTATCCAGAACACGCCAACCGTCGCGTTGACCGTAACGCCTTCGACCACGACCATCGGTACGGCGGTCTTACTGAAGGCAACTATAAGCTCCAGCGCAGGCACGCCCACTGGCACTATTTACTTTATGGACGGCTTCAACAACCTGGGCAGCGCAGTACTCTCTGGAGGCACGGCGACCTACTCCACCACTGCATTGGCATCTGGCAGCCACTCGATCACGGCGCGTTACAGTGGCGATAGCAGCTTCGTCACCACAACCTCCTCTGCGCAGACAGTCACCATCAATCTGCTTACGCCCACTGTCGTTCTCACCGCCTCTCCTGCCACTGCGACCATAGGGACATCGGTTGCGATTGGAACAACTGTCACAGGCACAGGTGCTGTGCCTACGGGCTCCGTGGCTATCCTAGACGGCAGCACGACACTCTCAACCCTCAACCTCAGCAACGGGGTGGCCAGCTACTCCGCTACTGCACTCACAGTGGGTACGCACAACATCTCCGCGAAGTACAGCGGCGACAGCAACTACGCTCCAACGATCACGGCATCGCAGGCAGTCACAATCAATCCGCTCGCACCGACATTGACGGCCGCGTTCTCCCCGGCCACTCTAACGATCGTGCACGGATCGGTTGGCACCTCAACCCTCACCCTCACACCGGCCAACGGCTTTGCAGGGACACTGACATTCAGTTGCGGTACCTTGCCTGCCTCAGCATCTTGTGGCTTCTCGCCAACAAGCCTTACCTTCACTGCGGCCAGCAGTGCAGCACAGAGCACCACACTCTCTGTATCGACCACATCAGCGACCATCGGCATGTTGCACCCTGCACCTGGAGGTCCGAACCTGAATGAAGGGCTCAAAGGCATTGTTCTTGCTGGGGTGCTTTTTTTACCGATGGCGTTCAGCCGCCGAGTTCGTCAAGCGATCAGGAACCGGTCGTTTGCAACACTAACATTGGCCGTGTTTGCACTTCTGGTTACCGGATTATTCAGCGGATGCAGCAGCGGCGGATCTAGCACGCAGGCGGTGACCACGACTGTTCCAGGAGCTTACACGGTTTCTGTAGCAGTCACAGGTGCCCCCTCCGCTACCACGATCAACCTGCAAGTGACCGTGCAGTAAGTACTTCAGCTATACGTGTTCTGCTCTGTTACACAACCTCCAGTGTCGTCTGATATGCGAGGGAGGTTTCAACTAAAGTGGGAGAATCCGGGGAGCAATGAGTGTCCCCGGATTTCGTTCATGATGAAGAGAGTGTTCCAGAAAATGCAGGCGCCGATGGGAGCTTTCACTCTACAGCCGGAGCCACGGCGTCTGAAGGTCGGCCCCGTATATGCTAAGTGCGAACCTCTATCCATACTTGTGCGAGTTCACGGCCTGAGTTTATACAGTCGGTGTGATCCTGCTGTTGGCGTGCTGTGAGAGCTCCTGGACGGACTTGATTTCAACACAGCGTCGAAGAAGTGACGAAAGGTAAGCCAGCCGAGTCGTCGAGCATCGCAATGTACGAGCGCAGCAGATCACGCGCTAAGGGTTCATCTTCAACGAGGATCGTTCGAATCATAGGACTACCTGTGCGGGTTCTTGTAACAAAACATCCGAGGCTTCCTTTGTCTCCATAGGAAATGAGATGGAAATCTGGCAGCCTTGTCCAGGGGAAGACTGGACAACGAATGGAGCCTGTCCATTGCGGAGGAGCCCAAGGCTCTGTCTCACCGTCCGCATACCCAACCCTCTGGCTCCAGAGATAGCCGCAAGTTCACAACCGACTCCGTCAGCAGCGCTTCTTCGCGGGAGCCGTAAATCGGCATACTCGTACTGGCCCTCGAAGTACACGGTTCGTTCGCGTACTCTTGAGTCAGGACTTGAGAACGATAGCGAATGAATCAGCGCACCATTTCCACGCATAGAATCGTTGGCCGCTCGATGATTGGAGCAGTCTACCTGGTTGTGCTCGTTGTCTTTTTCGGTGTCCAGTTGATCTTCATCAAATTTCTGCCGTTTCCTCCTCTATCTGTCGTTGTGTTAGTAGCAATCACCTGTTGTGCTCGCATCCTTGAGATCGGGTTTGCGCGGAACACTTTGAATGCACGCACTTTTGCCTTGCCGTCTATTGTTTGGTCGCTCTTGCTCCCTTTGTTTCTTGCTATTCTCACGGGACAGCCTGATACCCACTATCTGGGAATGTCGATCCTTCCGATCCTTGAAGCCGCCATCTACTTCTCGCTGACGACGACGATTCTCGTTGCTCTTTCTGCATCAGCTATCTCCGTTTTTTGGGTTGCTTTTGTTGCCCACTTTCATGCGCCGATCCTGCTGGGTGAGATGTTAGAGTCGACCACGCTGATCCTTGTCTATCTAGCTGTCGGCGGCCTTACCTGGCTTCTGATCAACATTCTCAGGGAACGGGAAGGAGAACTCCGCCAGAAGCTCGAAGATCTGCGGCAGACCCGCACCAAGCTCATCGAAGAAGAGAAGCTCGCTGCTGTTGGGCGGTTGGCAAGCGCCGTTGCGCACGAGATCAGAAATCCTGTCGCCATTATTGCCAGTGCGCTGGAGGCCTCGTCATCGACCTTTCTCAGCCCTGCCGAACGCGACGAGATGTCAAAGATAGCGTCATCTGAATCGAAGCGTCTGGAGTCATTGACGACAGATTTCTTGTCATATGCATCTCCTGCGAAGGCGTCACTCGAAAAGCTGGAGGCTTCGCTGCTATTGGGGTATGTTGTTTCCATCGCGCAGCCGCAGGCCCATGCGAAGAATCTCGAACTGAGTTTGAACATCGATGGCCCTGGTTATATCTACGGCAACGAGAGCCATCTGCAGCAGGCGATCCTGAACGTCATGAAGAATGCAATCGAGGCGTCACCCTCGGGACGAACGATCAGAGTATCTCTCAATCGCGAACCGGCAGACTACCTGGCGATCAAGATCGAAAATTCTGGTCCTGCTATTCCCGATAGGATCGTGTCTCATATCTTTGAGCCCTTCTTCACAAACAAAGTGGGAGGGACAGGGCTTGGTCTGGCGATTGCGAAAAAGTTTGTCGAAGGCTGTGATGGCAAGCTACTTCTTGAACGGAACGATTCGGACCACATCGTCTTTACAATTCTGCTGCCCTTGAACAAGTGCGAACACGGTGAAGGGCGTCAAGGTCTGAGTGAGGTGACACGTGGCTAGAGTTCTAGTGGTTGAAGATGAACCCAATATGCGGAAGGTGCTCGCCGCCAATCTGCGCCAGGACGCTCACGTGTTGTTGGAAGCTGCAACGCTCAAGGATGCGCTACAGGCTGTCTACGGAAACGAATTCGATGTGATCCTGCTCGATCAGAAACTTCCCGATGGTGATGGGGCGGAGGTGCTAAAGGCGGTGCAGATCGCAGAGCCTTCGACTGCGGTTGTGATGTTATCGGCCTATGGGACTGTAGAACTCGCCGTCGAGGCAATGCGCAACGGAGCGTTCGACTTCCTCACCAAGCCGTTTTCGTCCGACAACCTGCGGGCAGTGGTGCGGCGCGCTGCAGAGAGAGCTTCGCTGCATCGCGAGAATTATTTACTTCGCGAGACTGTTGACCGCCTTGAAGGCGAGTCGGAGATTCGCGGCACAAGTGCGGCCATCTTCAGACTTCGGGAGATGATTAATCGGGTAGGCTCGACCGATGCAACCGTCCTGATAAGTGGGGAAACCGGTACTGGTAAAGAGCTGGTCGCACGGGCCGTCCATAAGGCAAGTCGTCGAGCCGATAAGCCAATGATTAGCGTGAACTGCGCCGCTTTTACGGAGACTTTGCTGGAGAGTGAATTGTTCGGTCATGAACGCGGCGCATTCACCGGTGCCGATAAGACACGTCATGGCGTCTTCGAGGCGGCACATCAGGGAACGCTCTTTCTAGACGAAGCCGGTGAGATGTCGGCTGGGGCTCAGGCCAAACTACTGCGGGTGTTGGCCGAGGGCAAGATTACTCGAGTCGGCTCGACTACTTCCAGAGATGTCGATGTTCGAGTCCTCGTAGCAACACATCGCGACCTTAGAAAGGAAGTACAAGAAGGACGATTTCGCCAGGATCTTTACTACCGACTCGCAATCGTGCCGATTTCCGTTCCACCACTCCGCGAGCGGTTGACTGATATCCCGGAGATTGCACAGTATCTCCTGCACAGGATTGCCGAGGACTTGAAATTTGCTGCTCCGCGAACGCTGCATCCCGACGCTCTTCAACAACTCATGTCCTATTCGTTCCCAGGAAATGTAAGAGAGCTACGAAATCTTCTTGAGCGGGCCTGTATCCTGTCCAGCTCCCCAGAGATCATCTGGATTGACCTGCCAGAAGATGCTCCAGACCCCTATGTCGGACTGGCACTGCCCCAGTTCCAAGGCGACGCCTTACCCGAAGAATTCCACCTAAGGAGCACCCTCGCTTCTTGGGAGAAACGGATTATCGAGCAGACGCTGGCGAAGACCAATGGGGCAAAGACTGAAGCAGCACGCAGACTTGGCCTCTCCAAAAGTGATCTCAGCTACAAGCTCTCAAAGTATGGCCTGTAGGCTTGCGCTGGAGTATTGCTGCAGCACCCCGCACTTCGACCTCTTCCGCATAGTGTAGCGCTCAGTGCGTGGCCATCCAATTGCATTACGGATGGTATATGAGCTACCCACCTATATCCCTCCCAAAAATCTTCACTCTGATCCTGACCACGTTCGTCCCGCTCGGATCATACCCACTCCATTCCCAGACGACAGTCCCGGACTTGACCGTACGAGGCGGTGTAACTGCGCCTGCGGCCAGCAGCGCAGAGTCTGAGCAGGACTTCAGGCTTAACCATTGCTTCAACATCGGCAATCGAGATGGATTTCAAGATCATAGACTTGCCACGCGACGCAGGCATCCCTCTAAATGCCAGACTGCTGAAGCAAATGACTACTATTGGTTTGGATATGAAGCAGGCTTTGGTGGCACGCGCAGCTACAGAAAAGACCACAGAAGCTCGCAGTGGGCCCGTGTTCGAACTGGACAGTAGGATTACTCAGATTTGCATCTTGTTTGACTTTTTGAACTGACGAGTTGAAATTCTTGAATTCCGACAGTTTCCCATAGCGCAACGTGCCAAGCACGCGGCTTTTCGCACGTTCGGTTTGGCCACCGGATTGCCATGGACATGACAGACATATGAGCCAGCCGAAGACATTTCCCGTAGCGGTTTCACTCCTTGCACTCGTCATACTCGCATTAGGGTCGTTGCGCGCCTGGGCAGACGAATCATTGGCTCGCGACCTCTCACTGCGCGACGCCATTACGACTGCACTCAACAAACGGCCAGAGCTTGTCGCCTCAGGTCTTGGACAGCAGGCCGCATCTCAACTGAGAAGGCAAGCCGGTTACATACCCAACCCCAGAGTCTTCTATCAATCCGAGAACCTGCGTCCCGGCGGTGACTTCAGCCAAAATGTGGACACCTACGCCTATGTATCAGAAGTTCTTGAAGTGTCGGGGCGGCGAGCAGCACGCATCTCGGTCGCTGATAGTGCTATTACACGCAGTCAATTGAGCTTTGAACAGCAGAAGCGACTCATCGAGCTTCATGTCGCGCAGGCATATTGGGATGTCGTCCGACTGCAATACCAGCGCACACTGGCAGAGCAAAACGTCACCTACTACCGCGAGATTCTCGACTATCAGGAGAAGCGTCTCAACGAGGGAAACCTTGCTGAAGTAGACGTCATGCGCCTCCGACTGGAAGAGGCAAGGTCGGAGGCTAGCCTCGAGCTGAGCCGACTAAGCGAAGCAGAAGGGAAGCAGCGGCTGGCCCGTGAGATGGGACTGCCAAAGCCAGAACTATGGCGCCTCAGCGAGTCGTTCGAAGTGTTGAATGAGCCGCTTCGGCCCAACGACGAAAATCAGCCTGAGGAAGCGCGGATCGAGATTCGCTCGGCGCAGCAGGCAATCGACGCCGCACGTGCCAACCTCTTGTCTCAAAAGGCACAGGGGCGACCGGACGTCGATACTCTCTTCGGCTACAAGCGTACCGCCGGACTCAGTACCATGATCGCCGGACTGCAGGTGAACATCCCACTCTTTGACCGCAATCAGGGTGCGGTAGCTGCGGCAAGAATTGACGTAGAGGCGAGCAGAGCCAACCTTGCCGCAACACAACTGCAAAGCAAGAGTGAGTTAGAGTTGGCCCGCATGGTCTACGAGATGTGGAAACGGCAAATCACCGAACGCTATCGACCACTTCTCACTCAGGCGATCGACATCGCGACCATTGGGCGTTCCGCATATCGCGAAGGAGGCATAGATTTTTTACGTCTACTGGACGCTGAAAAGCTACGTGTTGATACCCAGAGTTCCTGGGTGGACGCACTGGGCAACTACCACCAGAGCGTCCTCGCACTCCAGTACGCAGAAGGCCTCGAACCATGAAGATATTTGACTTGAAATTACGAGGAACCAAAACGATGAATCGCACGTGGAAGTTATCCACTCCTCCAACGTATCATCCTGGCGCACTGGCTATGCTTGTGCTGATTGCAACTGGGCTAGGCGCTCTGGGCTGCCGCCCGACCGAGACTCCCGTGGCTCGCGTTCCAGAGCGCATACCCGCTGCGGCTGGTGAGATCGTATTTCCTGTCGCTGAGCAGCGTGGAGCGATCACCACAACGGTCTTGTCGCTTCAGTCTGAGCCTGATCAACTTCAATTTCCTGGCAAGATTGTCCTGCCAGACAATGAGAGCTGGCACGTAGGAGTTCTTTCAACCGGGCGTATCGAGCGGGTTTATGCCAACCTTGGCGACTTCGTCCACAAGGGACAGGTCCTGGCTCGGATGCATAGTCACGACGTTCATGAAGCCAAGGCTACCTACGCCATGGGAGTGGCAGAGAAGGGCCGCCTACAGGCAGCTGCGTCTCTTGCACAGATCAACTATGACCGTATGCAGCGACTTTTTGTACTGCGTGCCGCCTCCGTGGAGCAGGTCGAGCAATCGCGTCAGGAACTCGTCAACGCAAAGACTGCTCTGGAGAATGGCCAGATCGATGTGGTACGAAGCAAGACTCATCTGGAGGAGAACCTCGGCATACCCGCTGATCTTCCCGCAGATGCAAATCCAGCAACCGCCGAACTGATTCCCATCATCGCCCCGGCAAGTGGGTACGTTCTGCAAAAAAGCGCTACTCCAGGAACCACCGTTGGTCCCGCTACGGATATCTTCGTGCTCGGCAATACGAGTCATCTCTGGATGTTGGCTTCAGTGGGACAGGAACAAGTGAGTCGGCTTAACGTTGGTCAGTTGGCCTCGATCACTCTGCCCGGAATACCGGGCGAGCACTTCTCGGGAAGGATCACCAATCTTGGTCAGGAGTTCGATCCGACCACGCGCCGTCTCCAGGTTCGGATTGATCTGGATCGCGCCAAAGAGATCCTCCGGCCGGAGATGTTAGCCACCGCAGAAATTTCAGTTGGCGAGACTCATCCGCTCGTACTTGTCGCACCAGACGCCATTCAGCAAGTGAATGGTCAGGATGTTGTCTTCGTCCGCAAAGCTGCTGATCGTTTCGTATTGCGGCCTGTACGAGTGGGCGACACGATCAACGGCAAAGTGGCTCTCCTCGACGGTGTCCACTCTGGAGAAGAGGTCGTTACGCAAGGTAGCTTCCTCCTGAAATCTCAGCTTCTCAAAACCTCGATGCAGGGAGAGTAAAGAGTTATGTTTGCAAGGATTGTTACTTTCTCGTTAGCTCATCGCTGGATGGTGCTGCTTGGCGTCGTCACTCTGATCGCTGGAGGAGGCTGGGTCGTCAGCACCATCCCGGTTGATGCCTTCCCCGATCTCACTAATAACCAGGTCGTCATTGTGACCGAAGCGCCCTCCATGCCGCCGGTGGAGGTGGAACAGTTGGTCACGTATCCCATCGAACGGACTCTGCTGGGCATGCCCAAGCAGCAACAGGTACGGTCTTTATCGAAGCTGGGTATTTCGATGGTTACTGTCGTCTTCGATGATGACGTACCAACGTACTTTGCACGACAACTGGTGAACGAGCGGCTCCAGCAAGCCTCGAGTTCTCTCCCAGCGGGAATTCAGCCTGTACTCACGCCGCCTTCTACGGCATTTGGCGAACTCTATCAGTACACCCTAACCGGAACAGGTCTCACCCCAATGGAGTTGAAGGACGTTCAGGAGTGGGAGATCAAGCCGCAACTGCGCACCGTACCTGGCGTCAGCGACGTCAATACCTGGGGTGGCGAGACCAAGCAGTATCAGATAAAGGTTGATCCAGCTCTGCTGCAGCAATATGGACTGACCTTGAAGGATGTAGCCGCACGTGTCGCCGAAAACAATACCAACTTCGGTGGCGGATACATCGAGCACGCTTACGAGCAATACACTCTCCGAGGCCTGGGTAGGTCAGCAAACATTTCAGACATCGGCAACATCGTGCTGCTCGCGAATCAGGGAGCACCTGTTGTGCTGCGCGATATAGCCCAGATTGAAATCGGGCCAGCCCCACGTCAAGGCGCTGTTCTGCGCGACGGAGAAGCCATCTCTGGCATGGTCATCATGCTGAAGGGCGAGAATGGCAAACGTGTCATTGAACTGGTGAAGGAGAAGCTGGCGAGCCTGCATCTGCCCGCGGGCGTTGAGTTGAAGCCCTTCTACGACCAATCGACGGTTATTGACGGAACCATCCACACTGTTGAGCACAATCTCTTCGAAGGCTTCATTCTGGTCACAGTTGTGCTTCTGCTGTTCCTCGGTAGCTTCCGCGCGGCGATGGTCACGGCATCGATTATCCCGCTGTCCTTGCTCTTCAGCTTCCTCGGGATGAAGTTCTTCGGGATCAGCGCCAACCTGATGAGCCTCGGAGCGATCGACTTCGGGATGATTGTCGACGGCGCCGTCGTGATGATCGAGAACTCCGTCCACAGGATGCAGGAGCATGGCGATGAAGAAGACGTGATGACCTCCATCTCCATCGCCGGAGTGGAAGTAGCCAGACCTATGTCGTTCGGTGTGGCCATCATTATCGCCGTCTATCTCCCGATCCTCTTCCTCGAAGGGCTGGAAGGCCGTATGTTTCGTCCGATGGCGATTACGGTCTGTGCGGCTCTCCTCGGCTCCTTGTTCCTCGCACTTACGGTCATCCCGGTTCTGAGTTCTTTCGTATTTCGCAACGGACTTCATGGCAAAGCGAAGCCCAAGCAGCACCATGTCGAAACCCGTATGGATCGCATCGTCAAGCGGTACATGGGCGGTCTGTCGTGGGTCATCCGCCACAGGATTGCGGTTGTTGCAATATCTGCGGTGGTCATGATCGTTTCGCTCGGATCACTTGCTTACATCGGCACGGAGTTCATGCCTCGCCTCGACGAAGGTTCCATCCTCGTGGAGACACGTAAGCTGCCCGGCATCTCGCTGACAGACTCAATTCAGATCTCCCAACGAGTGGAAGCGACCTTGCGATCTTTCCCCGAAATTCAGGATGTCACTACGAAGATCGGCCGTCCCGACTTCGCAACAGAGGCCATGGGGATCAACGAAGGTGATGTATACGTCTCACTCACACCCATAAAGGAATGGAAGCGTTACCACTCCAAAGAAGAACTCATCGACGCTATGGATAAGGCGCTCTCTCAGATTCCAGGTATCAACTATGACTTCACTCAGCCGATGGCCATGCGTCTTGACGAGACAGTCTCTGGCGTCAAAGCTGATCTGGCAGTGAAGATCTTTGGAGACGACTTCCAGCAGTTAGACTCCTTGGCTCAACAGGTATTGCATCAGGTCAACTCCGTTCGGGGTGCTGCCGATGCCCAGATGGAAATCAACTCCGGTGTGGCGGAACTGACTGTAAACATCCGGCGGAACGCTCTAGCACGCTATGGTATGAATGTCGTCGACGTACAGCAGGCAGTCGAAGCCGGAGCATCGGGGGCCATTGTCTCGCAGGTCATTGAGGGCCAACGTCGCTACACCATTGCCTTGCGGTTGCCGGATCAGTATCGGAATGATTTCAAATCGATGCGATCCATTCCCCTCCATGCCCCAGGAGGAGAGATCGTGACGCTCGGACAAGTGGCGGATGTAACCGTCACGCGCGGTGCGGAAAAGATCAACCGGGAAGAAGGGCAGCGCCGGATCGTCGTGATGTCGAACGTGAGAGGGCGAGATTTGGGAAGCTTCGTTGCGGAGGTGCAGCAGAAGGTGGGTGCAGCCGTAAAGCTGCCACCGGGATACTCCCTGAGCTACGGCGGACAGTTCGAAAATCAGCAGCGTGCGACGCACCGCCTCCTGCTGGTCATTCCGCTCGCGCTGATGATCGTAACGGGTTTGCTCTACCTCACCTTCAACTCAATCAAACAAGCCATGCTCATTCTGATCAACGTTCCGTTTGCTCTCGTCGGTGGAATCGCCGCACTATGGATATTCCACCTTAACTTGAATCTCTCAGCATCCGTTGGGTTCATCGCTCTGCTGGGAGTAGCCGTGCTGAACGGAGTTGTTTTGGTAAGTTCTATCAATCAACTGCGCGAAATTGGAGCATCGCTGCACGAATCGATTCTGCAGGGGGCCGGGCGACGTCTACGTCCTGTTCTTATGACAGCGCTTGTTGCCAGCCTTGGCTTCGTTCCGATGGCAATGTCCACGTCGATCGGCGCTGAAATTCAACGGCCTCTCGCTACAGTGGTGATTGGCGGCCTGATCAGCTCGACACTCCTCACTCTTTTCCTGTTGCCGATGCTGTACGAATGGTTCGACAAAGTACCAAAGCCGACAGCAGCGGTTCCGCAGCGAGAGATAGTCAAGGCTCATCTCCATCAGGTGGGCGTAACTCAATTGACCGAGCAGTAATACTGCAGATGGACTTGGGCCAGCCCCTAAGCCGAGTTACTTACCCTCATCACCCAAGATAACATCGGGTGTCATAAGGATCTATCTTCTGATTGTTCTATGACCTGCAGGAGAAGTGCACACAAAACATCTCGAACACTCCACGAAGTCTGGTTTCCAACTGAAGTTCAATTCACCAGTCAGGAGAAGGGGCAACGTGCATCATCGGTACTCTTCAACGCAGATGGAAGCCTCCCCGACCTCGGTAAGCTCCGTAACTCGACCTAGCTTTTGTAATATCTATATCTCAATTGATTCGTAGTGGCTTCCCGATAAGTGGTCGTAACTCATTTGTTATTCTTGTGGGTCTTCTTCGCTTAGGTCTGTCCCACGTCCAGTCGCCAAACGACTGGACGTTGGACAGACCTTACGCATTCAGTAGAGATACCCATAGAGACGATCTTGGCCTGTCTGCGGCTTCGCTTGTCTCTGTTCCACACCCAAACAGCGAACTCCTTCAGACGGAGCGAGCGACTTGGCGCGCTCCGATGGATGCCTGCTGGAACGGTCTTCATGCTACCGATGCTGGAAAAAGCAGCCTGGCAGGTTCCGGCAGCATCCAGTGCCAGCGGTTGGAGATTAAATGAGATCAGTAACGCCGCGTAACGTCGGCACAATCCACATACAGCAATAAGCAGCGCAAGTATCTTGCCGGTCTAAGTTTTATCGATACAGATTTATCAGTATTCAAACAGTTTGCTCGAACCGACCGTACGACTCTTCAGTGTCGTATCCAAGCGTTCAACACGTTCAAGAACGTAAACCTGGGCCAGGAATGGCTGCCCTTACCAGTCCTAACGTAGGAATAATTGTTACAGTAGGGTTGCCACGTGTTCTATTGTTGGGGCTTAATATACTGCTCTGATCCCAATTCACATTTGCAGTGCGTAGGAGTCTAATCGAACAGGCACCTATGCCAAAGACTCCGTTGTAGAAATCAAGCTCCCGGACCATCACAAAGGAACCTCGGCCAGATGAATCGTAGAGATTTTACAAAATGTTTGGGAATGACGGGCGCGACGCTTGCGCTGGGGAGGGCGCTCGAAGTCGTGGCCGACTCGCCTAAAGAGCGCAAGCCCAACATAGTCATTATCCTGTCGGACGACGTTGGTTATGGAGACTTGGCATGCTACGGCGGCATCAATGTCAGTACGCCCAACATCGATGAGCTTGCGCGACGTGGATTACGTTTTACAGATGCCCATTGCGATGCGGCGACATGCACGCCCTCGCGCTATGCAATGCTCACAGGCGAGTACGCATGGCGGCGTGATGGTGTACATGTTTTGCCAGGTGATGCAGCGTCTTTGGTGCACCCCGGGCAAGCTACCATCGCCTCGGTGCTGAAGTCTGCCGGTTATGCGACAGGCCTCGTTGGTAAGTGGCATCTTGGACTGGGCGATGGCAAGATCGACTGGAACGGTGCGATCAAGCCAGGACCCTGCGAAGCTGGATTCGATGACGCATTCTATTTCGCTGCTACTGCCGACCGCGTACCCACCGTCTATATCCATAACCACCACGTCGTAAATCTCGATCCTAAAGATCCTATCTCCGTCTCATATACCAATAAAATCGGTGATGAGCCCACCGGCAAGGAAGACCCCGAGTTGCTGAAGATGAAACTCAGCGAAGGCCATGACGGCACGATCGTCAATGGAATTAGCCGTATTGGCTTTATGACCGGCGGTAAGACCGCACGCTGGAACGATGAAACCATGGCCAGTACGTTTACCGATAAGGCCTGCGAGTACATTGAGACCCACAAGCATCATCCCTTCCTGCTGTACTTCACCCCGAGCGATATCCATGTTCCGCATGCTCCTGCAAAGCAGTTTGCAGGCAAAAGTGAGTGTGGCATCCGGTGCGATACCATCCTGCAACTCGACAACTGTGTCGGACGCGTGATGCAGACACTACGAGCCAATGGCCTGGAGAACGATACGTTAGTCATCTTCACCTCGGACAACGGCCCCGTCGTCAATGATGGCTATGACGATAACTCCGTTGCAACTCTTGGAGCACATCGTCCGGCTGGACCGTTTCGCGGAGGCAAGTACTCCGTCTATGAGGGAGGAACGCGCATTCCATTTATCACGCTGTACCCCGGCAAGATTCTTCCCGGTGTTTCGAACGCGATGATCGATCAGGTTGATGTGCTACGCAGTCTGGCGGTACTCACCCATGCTACGGTTCCAAGCGGCGGAGCCGGAGACAGTCAGAATGAACTACCTGCCATGCTGGGTAAGTCTGCGCATGGCCGAGAAAGTCTGGTGGAAGAAGCGGTGTTTCTTAGCATCCGAACGGAGCGATGGAAGCTTGTGGATCGTGACCAGCGTCCAGGCACCCTTGCGGAGAGCAAATGGCATCCGATGCCGCAACGCGCTGCAGCCAATCAGAAAGCAGACGAACAGCGCTTCATGCCCGGTTCGGTTGACTATCCCGAAGCCGAGGTGGAACTCTACGATCTCGTTGCAGATCCCGGCGAAACTACAAAATGTAGCAGCAAAATATCCGGAGGTGGTAACTCGACTCCGAGAGATGTTGAGCAGGGAGCGGGCAAAATAAGCAGAAGAGAATTCATAGGGGGGATCGTCGACTACACTCGCGTTTTCGTTACTTGGCATGAAAACGAACACCCAATTCTTTCGATGAGCTGCTTTCCGCTGCTTGGCGAGCGAGGCTTAGCCAGCAGTTCCTCTTTTCCCTCATGCAGAAGGAACATCAGCATCAGGCCATTGCAGTGCGCGACGTCGCTACCGGTCATGTCTTGGGGGCAGGCGTCAGAACGAATAGATACTTTGGCGACGACGATTACGACATGGTCACCTGTTTCTTCGACAATGGCGTAGGTCAAGCAGTATCCGTTGTCTCTGGCGTGACCACATTTGGCACTGAAATAGCCGCAGGCTACCTTGTGGTAGTACGCTCTCCTCTCCACGCTACTCAAGAATGCTCCAGCCGACCGGCATAGAAAGAACTCTCAGGCTGTGATCCATATCTCAGTTATTGACACGGCGATCACCAACACCACGGTCGTCAGTGTCCACTTCTGGTCCGCATGAGGTTCGCTGGATGCCACTAACCTACTCATTACGCCTCGCGGTCTTTACCCTGTTTGACTCCGTGCCTCCAACGTCGGAAACCTACAGTAGGAAGCTCTCGTTGGCTTCAGTCTCAACCTCAATGGTATATCGAAAGCCTCCGCTTGGAGAGCTGCCATATCGACAAAGATCATGATCAGAAGACGCGACCGCAAGCGTGTATCCCACGACGAAACCATAGAATGAAGATATGAGTATCGATCCCAATCCATCCGGTTGTGGTGCGCCGCTAAAAGCTTGCTGTGCCCCCTCTGCCGCTCATACAGTGCCGGGCGTCGTTGCAGCGGTTGAGACAACGCTGCGCCAGTGTCCACCCGAAATCCGCGCTCAGATGGTGGACCTGCCTGGCGGAACCTTCCTGATGGGCACAGACTACGAGTGTGGCTTTCCCAACGATGGAGAAGGCCCCATCCACGCCGTCAATCTGCAACCCTTCGCCATCGACAAATTCCCGGTCACCAATCGCAGCTTCCGCGAGTTCATCGCGCAGACCGGCTACCGCACCGAGGCGGAACACTTCGGCTGGTCCTTCGTCTTCTGGGCTCACATCCCCGAATCGAAGCGCGACGCCCTTATCGAAGATACGGTCTCAGCCGCACCTTGGTGGTGCAAGGTGAGCGGAGCGAATTGGGCTGCACCAGAAGGTCCAGGGTCAACCCTCCAGGACCGCGACGAGCATCCCGTCGTGCATGTCTCATGGAACGACGCGACCGCCTTTGCCATGTGGTCTGGCCGACGCCTGCCCACTGAGGCAGAGTGGGAATACGCCGCCCGCGGTGGACTAGTCCAGAAACTCTATCCCTGGGGAGACAAACTCCGTCCGGGTGGCGAGCATCGCTGCAATATCTGGCAGGGTGATTTCCCCCGCAACGATACCGCGGAAGATGGCTACGCCGGCACCTCTCCGGTCGACGCATTTCCTCCGAATGGCTATGGCTTGTATTCCATGACCGGCAACACCTGGGAATGGTGCGCCGATTGGTTCTCGCCTGACTCCCATCGGTTGTCTGCTGCGGATAACCCCACCGGCCCGGCCACCGGACAAAACCGTGTCGTCAAGGGGGGATCGTTCCTCTGCCACAAATCCTACTGCAATCGGTACCGGGTCGCTGCACGCACCTCCAACACCCCCGATAGCTCAACCTCGCACATGGGCTTTCGCTGCGTTCTCTAGATGTCCCGTGTGCTTCGCTAACGGAATACCAACAGCAGGTCGCACCCGCCAGTACGCATGGTCATCGCCCAGATGAAGCACGTCGTATCGTGTATGCCTGCGAGCCGATAGAACACACCCAGTCGATAATGTGTACGGATGGGGCGTCCAGTTACTGGGCTACAGGCAGGGAGGCGCGCGCTGCTGCGTGCTGCTGGGCGTCCATCCAGCTTTGCAGGATGACGACTGCTGCAACCTGGTCGATCAGATGTTTGCGGTCGCGTGGATTGTGCCCGGCATGGTCGAGAATTTCGTGGGCAGCGCGCGAGCTGAGCCGCTCGTCGCACAGGTGTATCGGAAGTCCGCAGCGAGTGTGCAACTCAGCGGCAAACTCCTGCACCTTGACGCCCCAGGGGCTGATGTCACCGGAGAGATGTAGCGGATTGCCGACGACGATCTCGGTCACTTGATGCTTGCGAATGATGCGTACAAGGCTACGCATATCTTCCCCACGACTCTTTCGCCAAAGCGTCAGCAGCGGCTGAGCGGTCAAACCCAAAGGGTCAGACAGTGCAACACCAACTCGCACCTTGCCGACATCCAACGCCATTACACGACCGCTCGTCATGCATCCAGTCTAACTGTGTAGCCTGCTGGCTGCCATCATGGAGCCAGCCGATAAGAACGGACACACGTTCGCGCATGGATTTGAAACAGCTTTCGCTACCCATCCTGTGTACCCCTTGCTGATCGCGAAAGCCTTACGCGAGTCGGCTACGGAAGAGCCTGCCAGCTGCGATCATGCTGATCATCCCGATGACTGCCAGCGGCCAATACTGCGGCCAGAAGAGCGACACACTGCCCCCTCTCAGGAAGCAGCCGCGCAGAATGATCAGAAAATATCGCAGTGGGTCAACCAGGGTGATGTACTGGACAGCCCTTGGCATGTTCGCAATCGGCGTCGAGAACCCGGAGAGAACAATCGCCGGTACCATGAAGAGAAAGACACCCAGCAGCCCCTGTTGTTGTGTGGCCGCAAGCGACGAGATCATCAGACCAATCCCCACGGTTGAAAGTAGAAAGCAAAACAATCCAAGATAGAGTGCCAGCAGGCTTCCGGTAAACGGAATATGAAACCAGAAAACGGACACAATTAGAATCAACGAACCTTCGACCGTGCCAACCAGAAAACCCGGAAGCGCTTTCCCCAGCATAATCTCACTTGGTCGCATAGGCGTTACCAGCAGTTGATCAAACGTACCCATCTCACGCTCGCGAGCAACCGAAAGCCCTGTCGTGAGTAGGCTTACGAGCAGCGTAAGAATGCCGCAGATGCCCGGGACGATAAACCAGCGCGAGTCGAGATTCGGATTGAACCATGCCCGATCGACCAATACAGTGGAGGGAGCACGCGCTCCGTGCGCTGCAATCTGTGCCTGGTTGAATGTGGTGATGATCGACTGTGCATAGCCAATCGCAAGGCCGGCCGTGTTGGAGTCTCTTCCGTCCAGAATCAGCTGGATGTGTGCGGACCGTCCGCTTTCCAGATCAGCACTGAAGTTCGGACCGATAACCATCGCCATCAGCGTGGACTTATCGTCGATCGCACTCTCCAGCGACCTCTGATCGTGGACGACGCGCAGCAGATCAAACGTAGGCGAGCCTGAAAATCGTGCAATAAACTCCCGCGACATCTGGCCCTGATCCTGGTTGTATACGACGAACGGAACATGCTTCAGTTCGAAGGTCGCCGCATAACCGAACACCAGCAGTTGAATGATGGGCGGACCAATCAGCACAGCCCGGCTGGCAGAATCGCGCAACAGGGCTAGAAGTTCCTTGACGGCTAGTGCAATCACGCGTTGGAATATCAGACGCATCAGTCCAGCCTTTTGTGAAATCGCAGTAGTGCAATGCCTAAAAAGACGATGCAGAGGGTACTCATTCCCAACGCGTTTGGAATCAGTACGGACCAGATGTCTCCCGCTAGGAATGAGCTTTGCAGCATAGTGACAAAGTAGCGCGCAGCCACAATGTGAGTTAGCACCTGAATGATCTGCGGCATGGAGCGAATATCAAACAGAAAGCCGGACAGGATGAATGCTGGTAAAAACGTAGTGACGATGGCCACCATCGCAGCAACAAACTGGCTGCGTGCCAGCACCGAGATCACAAGGCCCATGCCCAGTGCCGTGAGTAAAAAGAGCGCCGCAGTGCCGAACAGTGTCAATAACGATCCACGCAGCGGTACCCCAAACAAAAAGATAGCCATTGCAGTCGACATCATCATCCCGCACATACCCATGATGAAGTAGGGGATCAGCTTACCCAGCAGAATCTCGGTTCTGGCTACCGGAGTTACCATGATTCCTTCCATGGTTCCGCGCTCCCACTCTCTCGCGACAACCAGCGCGGTCAGCAGAGCACCGATGAGCGTCATGATAATCGCGATGAGTCCGGGGATAAGGTAGTCGCGACTCCGTAGCGAAGGGTTGAACCAGATTCTCGTGTCGGCAATCACCGGGGTTGACAGTCGCGTGGCTCCGCGTGTCGCTTCCTGTTGCAGCCAGGTCTGCCAGGTTCCAGTCACGTAGTTCTCAATCATGCGTGCCTGATTGGCATCGACGCCGTTCACGGTGAGTTGTATCGGAGCACTGCCCGAGCTGTAGGCGAGTCGCGTGAAGTCGCTTCGCAGCCACAGGATAGCATCGGTATCTCCTCGCATCATTGCCTGCTCAGCGGAGATGCGATCCGTATAGATGGTGGGACGAAACCATGGCGAGCGTTCAAGCTCCGCTAGAAAAGATGCGGAAAGCTGTGTTGGTTGATCGACCACTTCTGCAATAGCGATGTGCCGTGCATCCAGCGAGACACCATAGCCAAAGAGCAGCAGCAGCACCAGCGGAAGGATGAACGCGATGGCAATGCTGGACGGATCGCGAACGATCTCGTATACCTCCTTGCGCATCAGGCCAGAGAGACGCATCCACTTCATGATGCCCTCCGCGTAGGCTGTTCGTGCTCTTCGATCAGTGCGATAAATGCATCTTCCATGCTTGGGTTCGGCCGGTCGACACGACGAGCCTTAGCTTTGATCTCAGACGGGGTCCCTTGTGCGAGGATCTCCCCGAGCGACATCAGCACCAGATGATCGCAGTACTCTGCCTCCTCCATAAAGTGCGTGGTCACCAGGCATGTGGTTCCACCTTCGGCCAGTGCATTCACCCGCGCCCAGAACTCCCGACGAGCCAGGGGATCAACCCCGGATGTTGGCTCGTCGAGAAACAGAATGTCCGGCTTATGCATCAGCGCGCAGGCCAGCGCCAGCCTTTGTTTATAGCCTAGCGGCAGGCTGCTCGCATTCATCTCCGCGTACTCCTGTAATTCAAGCTCTTACAGTGCCCACCTTATGCGCTCTTGCCTGTGCTGCTTGCTCAGCCCGTACGCCGTAGCGAAGAACGAGAGATTCTGTTGCACACTCAGGGTTCCGTACAGCGCGAACTTCTGCGAGACATACCCGATTCGCGCACGTGCCGCGGCTGCCGCCTTGCGCAGATCGAGACCAGCAACCAACAGCGCTCCAGACGACGGCGGCAGCAGTCCGCACAGCATTCGGAAGGTTGTCGACTTGCCTGCGCCATTCGCTCCTAGTAGCCCGAATATCTCGCCCTTACGAACGGTAAACGAGAGATCCTTGACTGCGGCAAAGGCTCCGAAGTTCCGACAAAGATCGATCACTTCCACAATGGTTGATCCGTCGTGGGAATCGTCGCGATGCGGCGGGAGTGCCACAACATGTCGCGGACTTCGGCTGAATAGCAGGCTGACAAAGGCATCTTCCAGCCGTGCAGGTACGGCTCTGGGTACGCCATAGCTGGCCAGATCGTCCTGCAATCGTGGCGGCTGCGACTCCTGCATCACGATACGGAGTCCATCGCCTTGAATCACTGTGTCCACTACGCCGGGCATCTGGGCAAGGCGCGACTGTAGATTGCGCGGCGCCGTTGGGATATCTTCCAGCAGGAAGGTATGGCCCTGCAGCGGTGCGGCAAGCAGCTTCGGACTGCCCTGCGCCAGAATCTCTCCTTCGTGCAATAGAATCACATGATCGCAGCGCTCCGCTTCATCCATATAAGCTGTGCTCAGCAGTACGGTGACGTTCTGCCTGGTCACCTGTTGATGAATGATGCTCCATAGCTCCCGCCGCGAGATTGGATCGACGCCTACACTTGCTTCATCCAGTAGCAACAACTGCGGCGGATGGATCAGTGTGCAGGCCAGTCCCAGCTTCTGCTTCATCCCGCCAGACAGTTGTCCAGCCTGCCGTTGGCGAAATGGGCCGAGTGCGGTCAGGGCTAGTAATTCGTTGAAGCGGCGCTCTCGCATCGTGTGCGAGATACCATGAAGACTTGCGAAGAGATTCAAATTCTCTTCCACCGTCAAATCTTCATACAGGCCAAAGCGCTGCGGCATATAGCCAATCCGGCTCTGCAGCGCCAGCGCCTCCCGAGGCAGTACATGGTCGAGAACACGAATCTCATCCGCGATGGGCATCAGGATGCCAGCCAGCAGTCGCAGAAGGGTAGTTTTGCCCGCGCCATCCGGCCCGATGATCGCTGTCATACTGCCCACCGGAAGACGCAGAGAGATATGCTTAAGCGCGTCTCTGCGCCCAGTGCCCTTGCCGAATGACTTGCTCAGATTCCTGACGAGTACGGCATCCATATCAATTCTTCTCGCATGGATGCGCATCGATCGCGTGGATAGGATTGTCGCTCAGTGGAATGACAACGGTGGCCGGCATCCCCAGGCGCAGACGATGGTCTGGGTTGCAGGCATACACGCGAACCCGATACACCAACTGCGAGCGTAGTTGCGTGGTCTCGACGCTCTTCGGCGTAAACTCCGACACCGGAGAGATATAGCCAATCCAACCCGGAAAGCGTTGGCCGGGAAAGCTGTCCGACTCGATCCATGCACGCATACCCAGAGCTACCTTTCCCATCTCCGGCTCTGACAGATAAGCCCGGACCCACAGTGGGTTGTCTAAAGCAACCGTGAATACTGGAGTTTGCGGAGTAGCCATATCTCCCGTCTCAAGAATCCGATTCTGTATCACGCCGTCAGCCGGAGCGTACAGTTGCGTATCGGCCAATTGCTTTTGCGCCAAAGCCAGCGCCGACTGACTTGCCCGCACAGTTGCCTGCGCTGCGGCGATATCTTCCTTCCGCGGTCCATTTACGGCCAGTCGCAATGCCTGCTCTTTAGCCGCCAGTGCCTGCTTCTTCGCTGCCAGACTGGCCTGGTTCATCAGATAGGTGCGCTCGGCATCATCGCGAATCTGCAGCGAAACATATTGTTGTTTAGCCAGCGTCTGCTGGCGGTGAAACAACAACTCTGCGTTGGTTACATTGGCTTGGGCGGCTTCTACGTCGGCTTGCGCTGCGGCAACATCGGCCCGAGCCTGTGCAATCTCCTCCGGCCGGCTCCCGGCCAGTAGGCGTGCAACCAACTGCTGCTGCGCCGCAACCGTCGACTGGCTTTGACCCACCGCATCGGTAAACCGCTGCTGTACCAGTTGCGCCACTAGTTGGCCTGCATGAACGGCACTGCCTTCATCCACCAGCAGTTTTTCTACCCGCTCGCTATCGTTGAAGGCTAGTTGAACCTGGCGTATATCAACATTGCCGTACAGCGTGATGGTGTCGCTGGGAGCAGGCCGGTGCGCGAGCCAGTACCGCGCGACGAGACCCGCACTCACCAGCACAACCAGAAGGACAACAAGGAAAGCGCGCTTCTTGACCGAAATCATGTGTCTTCTCCTGACGGAACAGCATACGGCTCACCGCGAAGCACTGCTGGAGAGCATGGCATTGATCGCCTCAATGTCCTGCGGCGTCAGCACGCCTGCGGCTGCCTTCAACTGCGTCCGAGCGACCAACTGTGTGTAAAGGGCGAGATAGTAGTTGCGTTGTGCCGCCGCAAGGTTGGTAGTCGCCGTCAGCACATCGATGATGGAGCGGCTTCCGATCTCATATCCTTTGCGTGTACCTGCCAGCGAGACCTGTGCCGATGTGACCGATTGCTGGGTCGCCTGATACTGCGCGACACTGTTTTGCAGATCAAGAAAGGCGGTCTCCGTGTCCAGTCGGATCTGGTCTTGAACGTTGGCTACATTCGCCTTGCTGGCCCTTGCCAGTGCCTCCGCCTGATGGATACTTGCCCGCGTGCTTCCGCCTTCGTAGATAGGGATGGAGAGGTTAAGCGAGGCTCCAACCTGATCGATGGCAACTGGCGGAATAAGAATTCCCGCGGCGTGTTGTCCCACTCCGCTCAAGCTCAGCGTCGGCCAGCGCGCTCGTCGGGCAAACTGGACCTGCTGTTCTGAAACCCTCAATGTCTGCTGGGCCTGTTGCAGTAATGGCTGGTTGTTCAGTGCAGCAACAAGCCACGGCTCAACCGTATCCGGCTGTGGCCCCAGCGCGTGCAACGTGGTGATGTCCTGCAACGTCCCGACGGGATGATGCGTCAGACGCTGTAACTGGTTCTTCGCAATCGCCACTGTATTCTTCGCGGTGATGAGATCAGCGCTCGCGGCATCCAGTTGCGCCTGCACTTCCTGCACGGAGATGATGTCTCCTGTCCCCACCTTGAGGCTGGCATTAGTCTGGTCGCAGATACTCTGCAACAGATCCATCTGCTGCTGTGCCACGCGCTCGTTGGCTTGCGCCTGCAACACGCTGAAGTAAGCCTTGGTAACCTCGAGGGCTACCAACTGCTCGGCAAAGGCCATCGCTGCCTCGCTGGCCCGAATGCGGCTGTCGGCCTGCTTCATCGCTGTGAAGGCCTGCCCGTTGAAGATCGACTCTGTCAGGCTTGCACTGAAGATATCTGAGTGGTAACCCGTGGATAGCGGTTGTGCGCCAAAACCCGTTACATGGGCCGTATTCATTCCACCACTGGCTCCCGCATTGATGTGCGGCAGCAGTGCAGCGCGAGCCAGCGGTCGTGAGGCTAACTCTGCATCAAACTGCGCACGTGCCTGCGCAAGTACGGGCGACGTCGATGCAGCCTGTTGATAGGCCGTCTTCAAGTCGTCGGCCCAGGTCGGATCAGCCCAGCCAAATACGCTCCCCCAAATGACCACCAGCGATACAGCGTGGACCCGTAGCCGTATTTTCAACGTGGAGACAACCTGCTTCTTCATCGTTCGATCTCTCATCGTTCGATCATGCTTCGTGCCCAGCCACGCTTACTCGGTAGCATCCTCTTCAGAGCATCTGCAATAGAGAAACCGACGGCGTTGCCAGCAAACTACCTGCAAACACTACAGTACGCCTCATGGGGAATCATGCAGTGACTAAGATCACAAACAACACCACAGGCTATTCTCCATCGAACAGAACCTGAAGACGAAGGACGAAACGTCGGTCTCAAGAGCGACACTTGCAACCGCGTCGAGCTACCCATTCAAAGCTTCTGCTGCCCCGTTCGGCCCCTCTCCAACGTAGTACCGTTTGCGCAGCCAGTACGCTACGTTGACCAGGCCAATCAGCGCGGGCACCTCAACCAGTGGCCCAATCACGCCGACAAATGCCTCTCCTGAGTTAAGCCCGAAGACCGCGATCGCCACTGCGATAGCAAGCTCGAAGTTGTTACCCGCAGCCGTAAAGGAAAGCGTTGCAGACTGCGCGTAATTGGCGCCCAGCCGCTTGCCTGCCCAGAAGCTGACCAGAAACATGAGCACAAAGTAGATCAGCAGCGGCACCGCAATCTTGAGGACGTCGAATGGCAGTCTGACAATCAGATCGCCCTTCAGCGAGAACATGACTACGATCGTGAACAGCAACGCCACCAGCGTCAAGGGGCTGATGCGAGGAATAAACTCTGTCCGGTACCACTCCTCGCCCTTGGCGCGGATCAGCGTGTACCGCGTCACCATGCCAGCCAAAAAAGGAATGCCCAGATAGATAAATACGCTGCGCGCAATTTGACCTATGCCAACCCGCACCACCGACCCCTGCAAGCCAAACCACGTGGGTAAAACCGTGATGAATATCCATGCGTACAAACTGTAAAAGACCACCTGAAAGACGCTGTTGATCGCGACCAGTCCGGCAACGTAATCCGTATCGCCTCCGGCAAGTTCATTCCACACCATCACCATTGCGATGCAGCGCGCAATCCCGATCAGGATAAGACCGCGCATGTACGCCGGTTCTCCACGCAGGAACGTCAGCGCAAGACCAAACATCAACAGTGGACCAATGATCCAGTTCTGCAGCAGCGACAAGCCAAGAATACGACGGTTGCGAAAGACCTCGGCAAGTTTTTCATAGCGAACCTTCGCCAAGGGCGGATACATCATGATGATCAGTCCAATCGCAATCGGAATGTTCGTCGTTCCGGACTGAAAGCGATTGACGAACTCAGCCGTCGACGGAACGAAGTGACCAATCGCGACTCCAATAGCCATCGCCAGAAAAATCCACAAGGTGAGATAGCGATCAAGAAACGAGAGCTTCCTGCGAACCGCAGGAGTGCACAGTGTTGCGGACGTGTAGGGGGCAAGGGACATAGTTATCGGCTCTCAAGCATTACGGATACGGGAAGTGGAGCGCCTTGCAGTGCCACATACTTGGCGGGGCTGCAGCATGCCTTCGACAGGCGCGAACGATCAGCCTGCATTGACCGCTCCTCCTGTAGCCATGCGAGCGTCTGGCGCAGAATCTGTGCCGCGCCAGTGTCCGGTGGCATCACGATTCGGTAGTGCATCCACTTGCCATCGCGTCGCGCCTCGACAACTCCGGCTCGACGCAGATACGCCAGATGCCGTGAGATCTTCGGCTGACCTTGCTCCAGAATCTCTACCAGATAGCAGACGCAAATCTCCTGCTCTCCCATCAGATTCAGTAGGCGTAGTCGGGTCTTGTCGCCGAGAGCCTTGAAAAAAAGCTCAGGGTTGAACATAGATGCTTTTCGTGCCATCACTTACTTATACGCCTTGACGAATGTGTTTTGCAACGCATATAGTCGCCTCAGCGAATATGTTTGTAGAGGTGTTCCATGGCAGAGCAGATATTGGAGTCGGTCAAATCGAAGTACGGAGCCGTCGCAGCAAGTACTCTTTCGAACGATCACGCAGGGGTAAAGGCAGTCGCAGAGGCCTTCGGCTACTCTGCTGAGGAGCTCACCTCCATCCCGGCAGACGCAAACATGGGCCTATCCTGCGGAAATCCCACCGCTACCGCACACCTGCGGCCGGGCGAGGTCGTCGTAGATCTTGGATCAGGTGGTGGCCTTGATGTGTTCCTTGCCTCGAAGCTGGTCGGCCCGCAAGGACGCGCCATCGGCATCGACATGACGCCGGAGATGATTGAGCGTTCCCGAGCCAACGCTCGTTCAGGTGGCTATCAGAATGTTGAGTTCTACCAATCGACCATCGATCAGATTCCGCTACCCGATGCTTCGGTGGATTGTGTCGTCTCCAACTGCGTCATCAATCTCGCCCCCAACAAGCCAGCCGTCTTCCGCGAGATTGCACGCGTGCTCAAGCCAGGTGGGCGTGTAGCCATCAGCGATATCGCGCTGAAGCACGAACTGCCGAAGGCCGTCGCCCAAAGTGTGGCCGCATACGTCGGTTGCATCGCCGGCGCTCTTCTGATCGACGACTACCGTGCCCAGCTACTCGCAGCCGGGTTTGCCCACGTGGAGATCGTGGATAGCGGTGCAGACCTCAATGCCTACGCGAAGGTAGAGAACCAGTCCGGCTGCTGCTCGCCCTCGATGGCCGAGGCAAGCCCGTTCCAACTCATCGAATCGTCATGTTGTACGCCGGCCCCAACCCAGTCGGCTACCCTGCACGAGGAGCTAACCACCCTGCTCGCGCAGTACGACATCAACGCCGCGGCCGCCAGTGTCAAGGTCTTTGCCGTCAAGCCCAGCGCATCCTGAACTCGAACCAAGAGGCTAAGAACCCCTATGCAGCACTACAACGTAATGTTTCTCTGCACCGGCAACTCTGCCCGTTCGATCATGGCGGAAGCAATCCTGAACAATATTGGCGGTGCCAGCTTTACCGCTTTCAGCGCAGGTAGCCACCCTGCAGGACGGGTACGGCCTGAGGCTATCCGTCAGATCGAGCGGGCAGGCTGGGACGCAACCAGTCTACGCAGCAAGTCCTGGGAAGAGTTCTCGCAACCCGATTCGCCTCACCTCAACTTCATCTTTACCGTCTGCGACAACGCGGCCAACGAGGTCTGTCCTATCTGGCCAGGACAACCGGTCACAGCGCACTGGGGCATCCCCGATCCTGCATCCGTTGCAGGAACTCCTGCGGAGATCGAACACGCCTTTAGCCTGGCATTCGCTGAACTGAGTCGGCGTATCCGCATGTTTCTGAGTCTGCCCATCGCCAGTCTCGATTCGCTCGCGTTACAGCAGGAACTGAACAAGATTGGATCCAGCCAGTCGCAACCCTCCTGACCGAGACAGCCTCCACGCCTGTATCCCGGAAGGAGCAGTACTCAGAGTGGTCGGCATAGGCCAATCTCGATTCATACCCGTTTCGCGGTTATAATAGGGTTCGAAGCGGGAGTAGCTCAATGGTAGAGTAGCGGCTTCCCAAGCCGTTGGTTGCGGGTTCGATCCCCGTCTCCCGCTCCAGACATTCAACACAGAAATAGCTGCCGGAGTTGCCGGCAAAATCAAAGGCCGCCCGGACTCAGGGGCGGCCTTTCTGCTGCTTGGGTTGGTGTTTAGCGACTCACGCTGGCAACCGTCTTTTGTGTCGCTTCCAAGTGCTGCTCCAGAGCCTCAGCCTGGGGGATAAATGTGACCGCCTTGGCAATCTGCGGATCCCACTCGGCACGCACTTTCAGGCCTTCCAACTGGCCGAACTGAGACGTAAACAGCTCGCTCTTGATGCTCTCCTTCACCCAGTTGCTGACTCCGGCAAGGTCGGCATCGGTGTATTCGATGGAATTGCTCTTCAGGTAGTCCTTGAACTGCTGCATCACCGCGTCATCCACAACGAAGTCTCGTGCAACCGTGTGGCTGGCCAGATAGTGCTTGCTGAAGTTGAAGAAAGCATAGTGCTGAAGCAGCGTGTCCTGGAAGTGATTAGATTTGAGGTTGTCGATCTTCTCATCCGGCGTGATGCCGCCACCACCATAGACCGTCCGGCCGGAGTCCGTAAGCTTGACCTCAAGGTTGGTCTTGTCCGGCTTGGCCGCATCATTGCGCACATAGTAGTAGTCGTACAGCGAGACGTGGTCGTAGTTGCGCTGGATCAACCGGCCAGAGGGCGTGTAGTAGTGGTAGGTGGTCAGGGCCAGACCAGTGTTCTCCGTGATTTGGAATACCGTCTGCACCAGGCCTTTACCGAAGGTGGTCTCGCCGACGATCAAGGCGCGGTCATGGTCCTGTAGTGCACCGGAGACGATCTCACCCGCCCAGGCGGTGTTGCGGTTCACCAGAACGACGATCGGATACTTGGTCCCCTCTTCTCCGTGGGAGACGCGGTAGACCTGGTCGGGGAAGGCCCGTCCGCGTTGCGAGACGACAATCTGTCCCTTCTGCAGGAACTTGTCCGACATGTTGACGGCTTCGTTCAGCAGGCCGCCTGGGTTGCCGCGCAGGTCGATCACCAGACCCTTGATGTCGCCGAACCTGTCGAGGGCATCGCCAACCTCACGGCTGGTTGTCTCCATAAAATTCGTAACATGGATATAGCCGATGCCGGGGCGGATCATAAAGGCCAGATCGACGGAATTACGTGGAATTTCGTCTCGGATCAGGTCGAAAACCAGCGGCTTACTGGCTCCTTCACGGCTCATCGTCACCGAAACATGGGTTCCACGAGGGCCTTTCAGCAGGGAAGCAACCGCAGCCGAGTCCATCCCGTCGGTGGACTTACCATCAATCAACAGAATCACGTCACCAGGCTTGATGCCTGCCTTGTACGACGGGGTCCCCTCAAAAGGCGCCAAAACCACGATCTTGGTCGTGCCATTCTTGTCTGGCTGCGGCTGGATGGACATACCGACGCCGTAGTACTTGCCATGCTGGTCTTCACGCATCTGGGCGAAGGCCTTAGGATCGTAGAAGTTAGAGTGCGGGTCCAGAGTGTGCAGCATCCCCGGGATGGCACCGTCGTAGATGACCTTGTCCGTCTTGTCGGTGTCCAGCTTCTCGGCGTAGTTCTGCTCCACAATCGAGTAAACGTCGGTAAAGGCATGGAGGCTATCGCGGAGGGTCGACTCATCCGATGCGGACTGCGCTGCAACCTTCTGGTTGATGAGCGTGCCGAAGACCGCGCAGGTCGCGAGGAAGACGGTTACGGAGAAGAGGGCGCGGCGAGTACGTGGTGCCATGGGCGGGTATGACCTCGATGTAAAACGGTGCCTGAGCGAGCGCGGTGGGTCCGGTGGAATACCGTCCTACTTTGGACGGAGTATAGCACTGGCAGGTGAGCGACGCAGCAGGACAGGGGTGGGATTCGCACGATAAGGCGGTGGCGGTTAGAATTATGTCTGGATACCGTTCGATCCCTGCATCGAGTCTTAATGACGGGTTCGGGAGTGTTGATCGATGGCATCCCAATCGCGGACGTTGATAAAGATACGAGTGAAGATGACCTTGAGAATTTCGCAGTTAGCGGTCGTGTGCGGGCTCAGCCTGATCGCGTTGCCGGGAGCGGTGTCTGCCCAGACTCCGCGTTACCAAAGCCCTTACGCCGTGCCAGCCGCGCCGCAACCGCAACTCACGTTGCCAACGCCCGTCGCAATCACGCCCAACGGGACCGTGGTCGAGGATGTGATCGTGCGGGTCAACGATCAGATCATCAGCCGCAGCGACGTCGAACGCAGCCAGCAGCAGTTGGAGCAGGAACTGCAGCAGACCAACGCCAGCCCCGCCGACGCAGCCGAACGCCGCAAGAACATGCTGCGCGACATGATCGACCAGCAACTGCTGCTCTCGCGTGGCAAAGAGCTTGGCCTGAACGCTGACGCTGAAGTCATTCGCCGGCTCGACGAAATCCGCAAGCAGAACCACCTCGACACCATGGAAGATCTCGAGAAGGCAGCCCGTCAGCAGGGCGTATCCTTCGAGGACTTCAAGGCCAACATCCGCAACACCGTCATTACCCAGCAGGTCGTCCGCGACGAGGTGGGCCGCCGCCTGCAGATGACCCAGGCGCAGGAGCAGTCGTTCTACGAGGCGCACAAAAACGAGTTTGAACAGCCCGAGCAGATTCGCCTCAGCGAGATACTCATCCCAACCCCGGCCGATGCGAAGGACGACGTCGTCGCACAGGCCCAGGCGAAGGCCGCCGATGTTGCCGCCAAACTCGCAGCTGGTAGCAAATTTGAAGATCTGGCGAAGACCTACTCTGGTGGGCCCACGGCAGCACAGGGCGGCGACCTTGGCTTATTCAAGCGCGGCGCGCTCGCCAAGGTGTTGGAAGACCAGACCTTCGGCCTCAAGGCAGGGCAGTCCACCGCCCCAATTCGCACTCGCCAGGGCTTCGTCATCCTCAAGGTCACTGAGCATCAGGCCGCAGGCGTTCCACCCCTCAAGGACATTGAGCCGCAGATTCAGGAAGCGATGTACATGGACCAGCTTCAGCCAGCCCTGCGTGCGTATCTGACGCATCTGCGCGAAGAGGCTTACATCGACATCAAGCCTGGTTTTGTGGATACCGGGGCCAGCGCCAAGCAGACCAAGCCAGTATTTACGGCCTACGCGCCACCGGTCGTCAAGAAGAAGAAGGTGCAACAGAAGCAGCGGTTCGATCGTGGCGGACACTTCTCCCCGGCAGCCGTCGGGGGCAACACCACAGCTGCCGACAACGCAGCCGCAACCCCCAAGCCGGCGACTCCTGCCGCACCCACTGCCAAGGCCGTCAAGACCAACGGCAAAAAGAAGAAGATCAAGCGTGAGAAGGTCCGTTTCGGACAGGCTCCGCGTAACTCTCTCCCGGGTGGCCAGCAGGAGACCGCAGTGGGCACCGATATGGGTGCCGGTGCAGCTTCGGCAGCGATCGCACAGGGCTCAGCCGTAGCCCCCGGTGCCGCCATCGCTCCGGTCGACACCACCACCGAAATCTCTTCGACCTCCGATGCCGATCCATTGGCCCCCAAGGCGCCCGTAGTCAAAAAGGCCCGGTTCAGCGACCGCCAGAAGGAGATCGAAGCCGCAAAGAAGGCTAAGAAAGTCAGCGCCATCAAGGAGAAGGCAGCCATTGCTCCCGTCCCCATGACCGCGGACGAAAAAGCCGCAGCCGCCACCCAGGCCGCGCCGCTTGGCCTCAACGGCGATACCGCCAAAAAGGTCAAAAAGAAGCGGGCCAAGGGTGTTGCCAAAGAACGGCTACAGAAGAAAGCCAAGGAGCCAGCACCGCCGCCGGCCGAGCCCATGCCGTACCGGACGCCGAAGCCCAATCCCGCTCCGCCGGCCGCAGGTGACGGAACCACCAACCCCGCTCCGGCGCCAACAACCGGAACCCAGCCAAACTAAGCTAAAACCAGCACGGAAACAGCGACGCGGAGACTTCGGTCTCCGCGTTGCTCGTTGGCCACTACCCTGGGCAAGGTATTCTGGTGCAGATGAAAGACTTTTACATAGCCGATGCCGTCAAGCTCGAAAACAAGGTAGTGACAACCTATTTTGCGTTGTCCTCCATGCAGGTGCGCGAGAAAAAGCAAGGTGGGCAGTACCTCGCGCTGGTGCTGGCCGACAAGACCGGTTCGCTCGAAGCGAAGATGTGGGACGACATCGCTGAGGCAATGACCTCCTGCTCCGAGGGCTGCTATGTCAAGGCGCAGGGGCAGATCTCCAAGTATCAGGGCAAGTTTCAGATCACCTTGACCAAGATGCGTTGTGCCGCCGAGAGCGAGATTGATCCCGCGGATTATCTGCCCGCTACCCGCTTCGATGTCGACGAGATGTGGTCCGAACTCCGCGCCTATGTCGACGCGTTCCATAACCCCGACTTGAAGCGGCTGGTCTTCGCGTTCCTCGATGATGCGGAGATCGGAGCCGCGTTTCGAGCCGCACCGGCTGCCAAGACCCTGCACCACGCCTGGCTTGGTGGACTGTTGGAGCATGTCTTGACGCTCGTGCGCGTGTGCCTTGCTACGGCGCCGTTTTATCCCGAGGTCAACGCCGATCTGCTCGTTACCGGCGCCATCCTGCACGACATCGGCAAGATCCGTGAACTCAGTTGGAAGAACAGCTTCGGCTACACCCTCGAAGGCCAGATGATCGGCCACATCAGCATCGCCCAGGGAATGTTGCTGGAAAAGGTGAAGCAACTGCATCCCTTTCCGGAGCGGCTGCGCGTACTGGTCTAGCACATGATCCTCAGCCACCACGGCAAGTATGAGTTTGGATCGCCCAAGCTCCCCATGACTCCCGAGGCGGTCCTGCTCAGTGCACTGGACGACGTCGAGGCCAAGATGCAGGCCATGCGCAACGAGTTTGCCAAGGCCACCGCCAACGGCAAGGCTGCCGACGAGATGACCGACTGGGTTCGCAGCATGGATCGCCCCGTGCTCAACTCGGTCGCGTTTCTAAAGGACGAGTAACCCGCAATCGTCGCCCGCATCGGATCGCTCTGCGCGTCGCGTGTCTGCTGCCCGCCATACGGCTCCGGTTGTTACAATCTAGGTTTGGACTGAGTTTTTAGCAGCTTACGAGAGAGATCAATGTTGCGTTTTTCTACAGCGGGAGAGAGCCACGGCGAAAGTCTGGTGGCGATGGTGAGCGGTATGCCGGCGGGCGTTCCCGTCGAGCAGGAGTTCATCAACCACGAGCTTTGGCGGCGCCAGCAGGGCTACGGCCGTGGCGGCCGCATGCGGATTGAGCGCGATACCGCCCACATCCTCAGCGGCGTGCGCCACGGCAAAACCATCGGATCGCCCATTGCCATGACCTTGGCCAATAACGACTGGAAGAACTGGGGAGAGATTCTGCCGGTCGAAGAGGGCGACCCCACCAAGCACAAGGCGGTGGCCTCTCCACGGCCTGGCCATGCAGATCTCGCCGGCAGCCTCAAGTATGACTTCGCCGATGCACGCTACGTCCTCGAACGGGCCAGCGCCCGCGAGAGCGCCGCGCGGGTGGCCGCCGGAGCCCTGGCCAAACTGCTGCTGCGCTCCATCGGCGTAGAGGTCGCCAGCCACGTCATTCGGGTCGGCAAAGCCGAGCTGCAACGTCCCGCGGAGTGGGCAGAGATCGCCGCGCTCAACGCCAAAGAGACCGTGCTGCTCAACTGCGTCGACGCGGACAGCGAAGCTGCAATGAAGGCTGAGGTAGACGCAGTCCTCCGGACCGGGGACACCATCGGCGGCGTGTTCGAGGTGGTCGTGCATGGGTTGCCGCCGGGCGTGGGCACACATGCCAACTGGGACGAGCGTCTCGATGGCCTCTTGGCCCAGGCAGTAATGAGCCTCCAGGCCGTCAAGGCAGTGGAGATCGGTCGCGGCGTTACCGCAGCGGAGTTGCTCGGATCGAGCGTGCACGACGCGATCGCCTACGAAGGTGCCGACGAAGCCTTCACCAGGTTTTCCCGCGAGAAGAACAACGCCGGTGGAATTGAAGGCGGTATCTCGAACGGTGAAGACGTCGTCGTGCGCGGATATCTGAAGCCGATTTCGACGCTGCGCCGGCCGCTCGGCAGCGTCAGTTTTGAGACGCGCGAGCCCGTCAAGGCAGCCTACGAGCGCAGCGATGTCTGTGTGGTCCCGGCCGCAGGCGTTGCCGCAGAGGCCATGGTCGCGCTCGCAGTGGCAAGGCTGGCGCTCGAGAAGTTTGGCGGCGATTCACTCCGCGAACTCAAGCGAAACTTTGATGGATATTGCGAACAGATAAAGGCGTACTGATGGGAAAGATTCATGAAGTCGTGAAGTGGCCGGAGCCAGTGTTGGCGAAGGTAGGTGCGCCGGTCACGGTGTTCGACGCCAAATTGAAGACGCTGGTCGACGAGATGTTCGAGAGCATGTACGCAGCGCAGGGCATCGGGCTGGCCGCACCGCAGATCGCCATCTCACAACGGCTCTGCGTCATCGACGTGAGCTTCAAGAAAAATCCTGACGAGAAGATCGTCCTCATCAATCCGGAGATCATTGAGCGCAAAGGCAGGCAGGTGGAGGAAGAGGGCTGCCTCAGCCTGCCGGAGATTCGCGAGAAGGTCACGCGGGCAGAGTGGGTGAAGGCCCGGGCCCAGAACGTCCACGGCGAGTGGATCGAAGTAGAAGGCGATGAGTTGCTCGCGCGCGCCATCCAGCACGAGGTCGACCACTTGGACGGGATTCTTTTTATCGATCGGCTCAGCCGTTTGAAGCGTGACCTCGTCATGCGCAAGATGAAGAAGATGATCAAAAACGGTGAGTGGTAACTGCACGCGAAAGCAGCCGCAGCAGGTAGAAGGCAGGGTGAAATGAAGGTCGTGTTTTGTGGGACTCCGGAGTTCGCCGTGCCAACCCTGCAGGCCGTGATCGCCGCCGGGCATCAGGTGGCGCTGGTCGTCACGCAGCCCGACCGGGCAGCAGGGCGGGGAATGGAGATGCATGCTCCTCCGGTCAAGCGCGTCGCTGTGGAACACGGAATTCCAGTCGTGCAGCCGGAGAAGATCAGGAACAACGCAGAGTTTCGGGCACAGATGGAGGCCATCGCGCCGCAGGTAATTCTGGTAGTGGCCTATGGTCGGATTATTCCCCAGTGGATGCTCGATCTGCCCCCGCTCGGCAATATCAACCTGCATGGAAGCCTGTTGCCCCGGTATCGTGGCGCGGCTCCCATCCAGTGGGCCGTGGCCAACGGCGAGACGGTAACAGGCGTCACCACCATGCGCATCGACGCCGGCCTGGATACCGGCGATATGCTTCTGGCGCGGGCAGTCCCGATCGGAAGCGAAGAGACCGCAGTAGGCGTGTACGAGGCACTTGCCGCGGTCGGAGCAGAGCTGATGGTGGAGACCCTGCGCGGCCTGGAGGCAGGCACACTCTTCGCCCAGCCGCAGGATAACTCACTGGGAACGTTGGCCCCGATCCTGACGCGGGACGATGGCAGGATGGATTTTTCGCGGACTGCGAAGGTGCTCTACGACCGTTGGCGCGGCTTCCAGCCATGGCCCGGAGCGCACACCACGCTCCGCGGCAAAAAGTTGATCGCGCATCGCCTCCAAGTCCTGCCCGAGACTCTCGCAGGCGAGGCCGGAACCTTAGTCGTGCGCGGCGATTCGCTGCTGGTTGTGTGTGCCCAGCAGTCCGCGCTACAGCTGGTTGAGGTACAGATGGAAGGGAAGAAGCGTATGACGGCAGCAGAGTTTTTGCATGGGCATCAGGTCAAGAGCGGCGAACGGTTGGGCCTATGAAGAAGTCCGGCACAGGACCGCACTCAGGAGTCCGCAGACCGTCGGGACCAGCAACGACCGCCAGGCCGTCTGTGCGCGCTGGCGCTCCCATCAGGAGACCGGGGAACGGAGCAGTCAAGGGTCGGTCCACCGGCGCGGGCCCCACGTTGTCCGTGGCCGAGGCATTGGCCAAGGTCTCGCCGGCTCGCTGGGCTGCGTTTGAGATTCTCATGCTGGTAGGCCAGGGCAAGGGCCACAGTGACGAGTTGCTGCACTCGCAACGCACCGACGCTCTGTCACCCGAGGATCGAAATCTGGCAACCGCCTTGGTCATGGGCGTACTCCGCTGGCAGATCGCACTCGATGCGCGCGTGCGCGGCCTGCTGCAGCGGCCAGAGCAGCGGCTGGCTGAGGAGGTCGCGATCGCCCTCCGCATGGGCGCCTTCCAGTTGCTCCACATGGACCGCATCCCCGTCCACGCAGCCTTGAGTGAGAGCGTCGAGTTATGCCGCGCGGCGGGCCAGCCCCACGCAACCGGCATGGTCAATGCCGTCCTGCGCAAAGTGGCCGCGGCACAAAAGCCAGGCGTCAGAGTCTTCGAGTCCACCGCGGCATTTGCCGAGCGGCTGGGGCATCCACTCTGGCTTGTCGAGCGCTGGGTCAAGGCCTACGGGCGAGACGCCGCGCTGAAGATCTGCAAAGCCGATCAGCACGAGCATGGCGAAGGCGGAATGTTCGCTCCGGATTCCGACCCCGCCGCAGCCCTGCCGGTTATGGACGATGGCTCCCGTCTCGTCGCCGAGATTGCGGCCGCAGCCATGCCTGCCGGGCTCGATCGACCGGCGCGCGTCTGGGATTGCTGTGCCGCTCCCGGCGGCAAGACGCTCATTCTGGCCCTGCGCCTGCCCCAGGCCGAAGTGCTCGCGACCGATGTCAGCGCCCGGCGCCTCGCGCAGATGCAGGCCCGCATGCGCCGCCATGCCTACGCCGAGCGGGTCAAGTGCGCCGTAGCCGATGCCGCGGAGGAGAAAAACGTCCGCGGCGAATTCGATCTCATCCTCTGTGATGTCCCCTGCAGCGGAACCGGAACCCTCGCCGGAAACCCTGAGATTCGCCACGTCCTCCGCGTCGAAGAGCTGGAGCGGCAGTCCACTCGCCAGAAGCGAATTCTGCGCGGTGCCTTGCAGCGTCTGGCCCCCGGTGGAAGGCTCGTCTACTCCACCTGCTCCCTCGAGCCGGAGGAGTGCGAGCAGGTCGTCGACGCGTTGGTCGCCGAGCACAACCTCCGCCGCATCCCCATCGAAGACGTGCTGCTCGATCTTCCCGGCGGAATCGCACTCCCGCAAGGCACGCAGCCGGAATCAGCCATTCGCAACGGCGCTCTCCGAACCCTGCCCGGGGTCCACGGCTGCGACGGCTTCTTTGCGGTGGTTCTCGCCCGGGACTAACTCCCCTTAGTGGCCCAGCGTGATCTTCACCGCATCACCCGGGACCACCCTGTAGCCCGCCGGAGGGCTCTGCGCCACCACCGTGCCCATCGTAAACGTCGGCACCGCCGCAGGTGCTGCTGGGGCTGAAGCCGCTGCCGTCCCCGCCGCTGCTGTCGCCGCCGTTGTCGGTGATGCTGTCGGCACTGCCGTCGATGCCGCCGCCGGTACTGGGGCCGCCACATCTTCCGCACTCACCAGGTGCAGCCCAACTGCAGCCGTGCGTGCCGAGGCTGCAGCCAGCGTCAACCCCGACAACGAAGGCATCACAAAAGCTGGCCCCTGCGCGGGGTCCTGCGGCTCACTCAACAGCAGGCTCACCCGCGGTCTATCGATGCCCTGCGCATCCGGCGTCGGCGTCTGCGCCAGAATGATGCCCGCATCACCGCCTGCTGGCAGATGCGCAATCACGCCCACCTCCAGCGACCGCTGCCGGATCGCAATCGCAGCCGGGCGCTCCGTCTGCCCAATCAGGTTTGGGATATCTACCTGCTGCGGCCCCAGGCTCTCCGTCACGCGCACAGCCCACTCCCGCCGCACCTTCGACCCCGCCGCCGGCGACTGCGCAATCACATGTCCTGCCGCGACATTCGGCGCATAAAAGCGATCCTGCAGGTTGATCCGCAGGCCCAGCCCGCTTGTCTTTGCACCCGCATCCGCCAGCGTCAGCCCCGTCAGGTCCGGCACCACCACCTCACGTCCATGGATGGTAATGCGCATCGCCAGGTACGCCGACAGCAGCGCCACCGTCAACATCGCAAGCGCACCGAGAATCAGGTTGAAAAATCGCTTCATGGTCTGCGCTCAGCATACAACGTACCAGGCTAACGGCGGTTATCCGTGGCCGGTTCCGGATGGATCAGCAGCCGGGTCACCTCCGGCGAATCCAGTCGAAACGCCGACTCCAGCGCGGTAATCACCGCATGCACCTGCGACATCGGCAGGTCGTCCGGCAGTGTGCAATGGCACGATACCTGGATGCGGCTATGCAGATGATTCGCATCCCCAGCCCGCGTGACCAGCACCTCGTGGATATCCAGAATATCCGGAAATCCCATCGCCACATCGCGCAGGCGCTGCTCCAACTGCCGGTCGCGGTCCACTGAATCCAACTGCTCAATCGTCGCCGGCTCCGACTCAATATGCGTTAAGATCGACGACACCTCCGGCAGCTCGCGGCGCATCTCAGACTCCAACTGCGTCACCAGCGCATGCGCCGCACGTAGCGGCATCGTCTCATCCACCTCCAGGTGCTGGTCCACATGCAGGCTGTCTCCCAACTGGTGTACCGTCACGTCGTGGATCGCCAGGTTGGCGCGCGCTGCCACCGCGCGGATGCGGTCATGGATGCTCTCCGCCCGCGACGCCGTAGGGATCGAGTGGACCACCACATCCGCTCCCGGCAGATGCCGCTGCACCGCCTCCGTGGCTGCCCGCGTCAGTTGCTCCGTTCGCTGAAACGTCAGGTTCCGCGTCATCCCCAGCGTCACATCCGCAAAGTAGCTGGGGCCCGAACGCCGCGTCCGCAGCCGATCCACCGACAACACCCCAGGGATGGCAGCCAGGTCTTCGATAATGTCGTGTCGGCTCTGCGAGTGCGCCGTCGTCGCATCCGTCAGCGTGTCGATCGTCCGCCGAAACAGCAGCCAGCTGATCCGCAGAATAATTGCCGACACAATAATCGCCGCCATCGGGTCAGCCAGCTCCAGCATCGGTACATGCCACCGCTGCCCCGCATACGTCGCACACAGCCCCAAAAACACCGACAGCGAAGACCATATATCGGTCGAAAAGTGGATCGCATCCGCCTCCAGCGCCTCGCTGTGATGCAACTGCGCCACGCGATGCAGATTGCGAGAGCGCGTATAGTCCACCACAATCGACAACAGCAGCACCGCAAACGGCCAGACCGAAAAGGCCAGCGTCAGGTGCTGCCGAAACAGTATCCGGTGCACCGCTTCCTTCAAAATCCACAAGCACGAGCCCAGCATCAGCACCGTCTCTACAAACGCAGACAGCGACTCAACCTTCCCGTGACCATAGTTGTGCACATCATCCGCAGGCCGGTCCGACACCCGAACCGAAAACAAGGTAATCGCCGCCGCAATCAGGTCAATACCCGAGTGGGCCGCCTCCGACAGCATCCCCAGCGAGCCGGTCAGCAACCCCGTAATCAGCTTCAGCAGCGTAATCCCAAACGCCGCCAGCACCGAAGACAACGCCGCCGCATGCTTCGTGGCATGCACCCCGGCAGCAGTCGCGGGCACGGATTGCACAGGCCTCACCGTCAGACTCATGCATCAAATCCTACAGGGTTGCTCCAGCCATCACCATCCCCGTCACCTTTACAGCACTACAACCTATCGGATGCTCTCTGTTTGTCATGCTTTGAGCACAATGGACGTGCTGTTGCCCTTGCGTTTGAGTCGGAGCGCTGGCTGGATCATGCCACATACTCTGATTTACATATTTTCAGGCTAGAAAAAGCAAAGTACAGTCAAGCACGGCAAGTGTGTTGATGATGAAAATGAAGCCGTGTAACTTTCCACGTGACTCGCTTACTAAATGCGCCTTCCGTGCATCCACCGCCGTATCGTCTTCCGCTATCAGCTATTTTCATCCTTGCCCGACTTAGTAGAACTGCACGTTGGTTTTCTTGTGCATCTAAAGCAATCGGAAGCTGTGGTCGTGGGTGCAGCCGCTCGGCTACTGCTGGTTGTGGAGGAGAAGTATCTGGGAGTGATTCCTTTTTGGGTTACATGGAGTTGGTGGTTGAGGTCATCTGCATGTTGGGGTCGTGGCAGGTGATTTCGGGGGTGGCTTTGGTGGTGGTGGCTTTGAGGGGTTCGGGGGTGGTGAGGGCGGCGGTGGTTTTGGCGGTGTTGATCTGCTGGAGAAGAGTGGTGAGGCGGGTGAAGGCTTGTTCGCGGGCGGATTTGTTGGCTAGATTGGTGTTGGTGGGGTCCTCGCCGGCGCGCATGAAGCCGTGGCCTGCGCCGTCGTAGGTGATGGGTTCGAAGGTTTTGTGGGCGGCCTTCATGGCGGTGATAGTGGCGGGGACGGTTGCCCCGATGCGGGCGTCGTTGCCGGCGTAGAAGCCGTAGACTGGGGCGGTGATTCTGGCGAGATCAGAGTCGGGTGGAGGTGGGCCATAGAAGACGAAGGCTGCGGCGAGGTCGTGCCGGTGGGTAGCGAACGCGAAGGATTTGCCCCCGCCCCAGCAGAAGCCGGTGACGAAGAGTTTGCCGTTGGCGGCCGGAATGGTTTTGGCATAGTCGGCGGCGGCGTCAAGGTCGGCGTTGACGGTGGCGGGGTCGAGGGTGGAGACGGCTTTGACGGTGGCCTCCTGGTCGGGGAAGGCGCTGGACCCGCCGTGGTTGGGGCCGAATCCGGAGAGCAGGTCGGGAGCGATGACGATGTAGCCAGCGGCGGCGAGTTCGTCCGCCATCTCGCGGGCCCAGTCGGAGAGGCCGAAGATCTCGTGGATGAGGAGGACGACCGGGGCTTTGGTTTTGACTTCGGGATACACGACGTAGGCCTGCAGGGTGCGGTCGCCGTGCTGGAGAGAGACCCATTCCCGGTGGCGGGGCGAGGCGTCGAGACGAACTTTGGCCCAATCCTGCGCGTGGCAGGAGGGTGCAGCGAGGGCCAGGACAAGCAGCAGGAGGGGAAGAACGATGCGTCGCATGAAAGGCAGTGTAGTCCTGCGCGCGGGGTGGGGCAAGGTGGTTATTGCGGCGCTTGGATGGGATGAATTTGGGTAGACTGCAGGGATGAGATTTTTATTGCGCGCAGCGACCGAGGCGGATCGAACCGAGATTGCGGCGCTAATTGACGCATCGGTGCGGGGGCTGCAGGCTGGGGACTATACGGCGGTACAGATTGAAGGAGCGCTGGCAACGGTGTTCACGATCGATAGCCAGTTAATTACGGATGGGACGTACCTGGTGGCGGTGGCGGAGGATGGGTCGCTGGCGGGATGCGGAGGCTGGAGCTACCGAAAGACGTTGTATGGTGGCGACCACTTTGCGCGGGTGTCGGAGCCGGAGCAGTTGCAGCCAGGGGTTGATGCGGCGAAGATTCGTGCGATCTTTGTGCATCCGGCGTATGCGCGACAGGGGGTGGGGAGTGCGTTACTGCAAGCGGCGGAGGAAGCGGCGGTGGCGGCTGGGTTTCGGCGGTTTGAGATGGGGAGTACGCTTACCGGGGTGTCGCTGTATGTGCGCAAGGGGTATCGAGAGACCGGGAGGGTGAGTGCGCCGGTGGGTGGCGGCGAGCAGATCGAAGTGGTGCTCATGAGCAAGGCTGCGGTTGGGCTGAGTTAGGGCGGTTTCTAAAGATGAAGAGCTGGAAGAGGCGACCAATGGCGGTACAGATAGGTGCAAAGCCGGACAGTGGATTTGATGACCCCATCGGAATGTTGAAGGATTGTCATCGGCGGATCGAGCACTTCCTGGACATACTCTGCGTAGTTGCAGAGCGGACAGGGAATCGCACTTTAACGGAGGAAGAAGGATCTGCAGTGAAGGCGGCACTACAGTACTTCCATGTAGGCGGCGAGCGACATACGCTGGATGAGGAAGAGTCTCTGTTTCCGCGGCTGTTGGCAGTAGCTGCGGGGGCGAGGGTGGAGCTGATTGATCGGCTCCGGCGGGATCATGGCGATGCCAATGAGCTACATGCCTCCGTCGATTGGCTGTACACGGCATGGATATCGGCGGGGACGCTGGAGAGCTCTCAACACCTGAGGCTGCTGGCTCAAACGGGTAGGCTGAAGCGGCTGTATGCCGAGCATATTGCGATTGAGGAGTCGGAGGTCTTTCCGCAGGCTGCGCTGGCGTTGGACCACCAGAGCCTGGCGGCTATTGGGGGTGAGTTCAGGTTCAGGCGCAGCTAGCTGCAACGGAGCCAATCGGTCTCCGGCGCTTAGTGATCCCGTGGCTAGACGTTCAGTTTTCCATCAACGGCCGGGAGTTGAATTTAGCTGACGACCATTGGAGTTTGTCTCTCGATGGCGCGAATACGATCCATCCGCGTAGGCAGAGTGCCAAGTGTCACGAAAAAGGCATACATCTAGTTCATCTATGCTGCGGACGGCTTTCTCATGACTCCGCATAGGCAGCCAAGGGAACCACGGTCAACCGGAGCGATGAATCAAACACGTCGGGTGAGCCTCACAGCTCAACCCGACGGGTTGGAGTCAGTCTTGCAAGTTGTCGCAGGGGATTTTAGAACTTATCGTCTCGACTGCAACGGATTCCGGCGCGTGGCGATTCTGGTCTGAGCAATTCCGAGCAAGCCGAAAGCTCCAGTACCCAGCAGAAGAAGGCTCGACGGCTCGGGAATAGTGGCGGCACCGACAGTCACTTGGAATTCCGCAGTGCCGACGATATCGCTGGAGGTAGCGGTGGTGCCTCCGGTGATGTCGAAGTAGCCAGAGTATGAACCAGATGGGATTAGGGCAGGAAGATCTACATTGAAGAGCACTCCTGTATAGGAGTTGCCCGGATCAAGAAGTAAAGGGTAGTTGTTGAGGAAGGGGCTGTCATCCAGCGTCAAGGGTGTCTGGGCGAAGGTGTTGTCGCCGTTGAAGTACACCGTGGCGCCGGAGGTATTCGTGACCGTTGCATCGAAGGAGAGAATATCTCCTCCATTTCCGCTTTGTGTCGCGGAGATCAGGTTGATGGAGATCGAGTCCGCCTTGGCCATGGTCGCGGCCAGCAGGAAGCACAGGGTTGTTATGGCCAAGGTCAACGTATGATTCAGGGTCTTCATTGTTTTCTCCAGGATTCTGAGGTTTCATTCCGTAAAGAGTTTGGCTTGCATGGTGCGAGAGGTGTGGAAACGGGGGCAAGCCCCCGCCCGCTATGGCAACAGTTGCGACCGCACGCTGCCGGTAAAGGAGCCGCCGGTGCATTTGCCCGAGTACTTGAGCAGCACATGCGCGCCGTCCGCGCCCGCGCTGCCGGGGAACTGGACCATGAAGGTGCCCGACGCACCCGCGGCCAGAGATCCCAGCGTTTGTGGCAGCGGAGATCCCGAGGCGGAGCCAAGCATGGCCGCGCCGAGGGTCACACCATTGACAGCATTCGCTCCGGAGTTCCTAACCGTGATCATGACTTTGTAGCCATTGGTGGCGGAGCCGGTCGTGGTCGTTGTGGTGGTTAGAACGATCGGCCCCGTCGATGAGGCGGAGGAGACGACCAGGCTCTGCGAGACAGGCGTGGCGGCTGCATAGAGAGCGTTGCCCAATTGTTTGGCCTGGATGGTGCAGGTTCCAGTCGCGACCAGAGTCACAGTCGCTCCAGAAACCGTGCAGGCTGTCGTCGTCGACACATAGCTCACGGCCAGGCCCGAACTGGCCGTTGCGGTGAGCGTGAAGGGGGCTGCTCCCAACGTCAGGTTCGGCAGTGGGTTGAAGGTTATCGTCTGTGCCGCGCCGCCTGAAATGGTAAGCATCCCGTTGACATAGTTGAAGGTGTAGTTTGTCGCCGTCAGTGATTCAGTCGCGAAGGTGATCGAGTACATGCCGGGAACCGAGGTTGAAGTTGCTGTCGTTGTCTCGGTTGCGCTACCGCTCACAACGTTAGGTGGGTCGCTGTTTACGAAGCCAGTGATATTGCTGGTGAACACCGGCAGTGGTTGTCCGTAGACCATTGCTGCATTGTTAGCCGTCACTGTCAGCACCGCTTTTGCGACCGAGATTGGAACACCGCTGCTCGAACTTGCAGGGGAAGTGCCGTTATAGGTTGCGATGACGGTACCAATTCCCGCAGGGGGTGTATTGGTGAGCATTGCTTGCCCGGAGCCGTTGAGCGCAACCGTGCCGAGCACCAGATTCCCCTCGGTAAATGTCACCGTACCCTTCGGGACGCCGCCTACATTCTGTGTGACTGTTGCGGTCAGCGTCGCCGATTGTCCGTAGGTCAGGGAAGCACCTGGCAGTACCGTCAGCTTGGTTGATGTAGTAACCGGGCTACTGACGGTCAGCGATTGTGCGGATGAGGTACTCGCGCTGTAGTTGCCGTCTCCGGAGTAAGCGGCGGTTACGCTGTAGGTGCCGGTGGGAAGAGCATTGGTACTCAAGGTTCCAGCACCGGTTCCATCCAGAGTGATCGTCCCAACTACGGTTGAAGGAGAGGTGCTGACATTCATCAAAGTTACCGTTCCGGTTGGCACGGGTGTGGCCTGGGTAGTTCCGGCGACCTTGGCAGAGAAGGTAACGCTTTGCCCGACGTTTGTTGATGATGGAGAGATCGTCAGGGTAGTCGAGTCAGAGGCGAAGATCGGTGAGATCTTTCCGAAGAAGGCCCGGTTGAATCCTGCTGTCGCAGCGGTGGTGTACGTGCCCGGAGTGGTGGGCATACTGCCGGCGTCGTTGGTTTGGCCAGCGAAGTAGATATTCCCTGCTGTATCGACAGCAATTCCGTTATTCGCGATTGGGAGTTCACTGCTGGTGGTCGTGATGGAGGTATTGCCGAGGCGAGTCCCAAAGAGAAGCTGCGAAGCATCGGGTGAGAAGGCCGCGATCACAAGCTTGCTTCCGCTGAAGTAACCCTGCACAGGATTGACGGTTGGAATGTCGCCCCCGCCGTCCTGGGACATGCCATACAAGTACACGCGACCCTGCGCATCGAGCGCGACGGCATTGCCGGTGGCAGGTGCGGGACTTGCAGCGGTTCCCCCGAAGTAAGTTGACCAGATATAACTGGTTCCCGAGGGGTTGATTTTGGTCAGGAAAGCCGCGCTGCAGTCATTCGCCGCGTTGGCGTGGCCGCAGGTGGTCTGGTACGCGCCAGGCGTGGTGGGATAGTCAATTCTGGAGGTGTACCCAGTGACGTACACATTGTTGGCACTGTCTGCGGCCAGCCCATTGACCTGGGTCTGGGGGGAGTTACCCGCAGCGGTTTCGGTGCCGCCGATGTAAGTGGAGTACACCAGAGACGACCGGCCAGCCTGGGTCGTATCGAACGCGCTCAGAAAGCCGGTGTATCCCATGCAGTCACCGTTGCTGGGTGTTTGCCCGACGCAAGCCGGACGAACCACACCGGGAGTTGTAGGAAATTCCGCAGACAGCGTGAGGCCGCCAAGGAAGGCGATTCCATTCTGCCCGACTGCCAAAGCTAACGGCTGGGTGTATCCGAAAAACGTGTTGGTGGTGATCCCTCCCATGAGGGTGGAGTAAAGCAGCGTATGACCATCCGCGCTCAACTTGGAGAGGGTTGCGGTCTGGACGCCAACGCCAGCCGACTGGTAGGCGTTGGCAGTCACCGGGAACTGAACGTTAGAGCTGCCCGGATAAACGTTGTTGGCTGGCTCGCCGTTTTGCAAGTAGCTGGCGAAGTAGATGTTGTTCGAGCTGTCGAGTGCCAGCCCCACGGGATAGGTGGGAATCGTACCACCGAAAAACGTGCTGTACAGGATTGAGGAGCCGGTCGGATTCAGCTTGGCGATAAACAGAGTAGGGCCCTGATAGACGAACTGGGTACCGCCTCCGGCGAAGTATCCGTCGCACGTTGACTCCTCAGGCAGGTAGGTTTGAGGTTGAGCGAAGCCGTTGGGCGGAAAGTAGGGCTGGCAGGAGGTCTGGTAGGCGTCCGCCGTGATTGGAAAGTCGTTCGAACTGGTCGCACCGAGGACGTATGCGTCTCCTCCAGCATCGGTCGCAACCGCGTCGCCGTACTCTTGTCCGCTCAGTCCATGCAGGTATGTGGAATAGACCAGGGATGTGCCATCCGCGCTGATCTTGGTCACAAAGCCGGAACTGGCGCTGCTCGGTCCGCAGCGGTGATACCCGGCGGTTACAAAGGGGGCGGAGGCATTTGTGCAGCTGGGTTGCAGAGCACCGGTGGTGGTTGGAAAGGTAAGGTCATTGGTGATGCCCGTGAGGATGATTTCTCCCAGGGAATCGACGGCCATTCCGTTCGGCACCGACTGCTGATTCCCCGCACCCAGCGTGCCGAGAAAGAGCAAGGTGGGATCGATGATCAGTTCGCGGCTGTGGTCGTACGCGCCGAGCAAGAAGCTCACCTGCTGGTTATCTGCGATCGCGAAGCTGCCGTCTACCGGCTGGCGGGCGCCATCTTTCATCTGGTAGACAACTGGCTTGTCAAAGCGGACTTCACTGCCAGCAACGGGCAGAACGAGATCGCCATTCGCGGCCAGCTTCGCCGTCGCGCCGTCGAATCTCAGGCGAATCGCTGATGCGTCCGCTCCAGCGGTGACAACAAAGTCATACTCAAGCTGGCCTTGGCGACCGTAGTACGCCAGATTGATTCCCGGATATACCCCCTGCAACTGCACTCTGCCATACATCGGCACATCACGCTGCCACTTTGAGGAGTCCTTCCCGGTGAAGTAATTTGCCTTGCCCGGCAGCGGCTCTTCTCCGCTTGCACTATCCGCCGTGCGGGCGCCGATGAGGTTCATCCGCAGGGCCGATTCGCTGATCGTCGGATGCGGCCCTTCGCCCTGGTTAGCCGGGGTGATCTTGTTCAATTCCAGCACGGCGTCGTGTCCAGCCAGAAATAGGGTGTAGTCGGCCCCACGCGCCAGCCACTGCACCTCTGTCGAGGTCTGGCCGAGGTTCGGCTCAAAGTTCAGGGGTAGCTTACCGTAGTTGGCCGCAAGCTTGGGCGACAGAGCAGCAGGTTTTGCCAGAGGGTTTCCAGCGAGGGAAGCAGTCTGGGCGTGGGAGGCAGTAATCACGATTGAGACGGACAGGGTGAAGAGGAAGCGGAGGACATTTCTTGAGGTCATGTGGATTCTCCTGCCCTGTTCGCGCCGCAGGCAGGAAAACCACGTCAGATCTAGTCAATTTATCTTTGGGGTGGGTCTCGTGATCAAGAGACGTTACTTTGCAGCCAGCTTGGATTGAATGGCGAGCAGCTCATGGTGAGCGTCAGACCCCGCTTTCTGGCCCCCAGCGGACACCGCCCCCTTCGCCAACAGCCGATCCGCGATTTCCGCATGGGGAAGTGCCTCCCGGTACTTCCCTTGACCGGCAAGCGCACGAGCCCACAGCATGTGCGAAGCCCCAAACCGCCTATCGCTCGCCTCCACCTTGCCGGTCTGTACTTCCACCATCTCCTGTGCGACCTTCTCCCCCTCGGCGAAATGGCCTGTTTCCACATCGGCCAGGGCTAGAAAGTTCAGTGGCTCAGCTAAGTCCGGGCTGTTGCCGATCATCTTTCTCCATATCGGCATCGCGGCTTGCATCATGGGCAATGCCTCTTGTGGACGCCCGAGCTTGATGAGGGCTCCCGCCAGATACTCCTGTTCGGTCAGCGCTCCCCTGCTGTCCGGACCCGAGCACTGCTTGTAACCGTCATAGGCGCGCTGATAGAGCGGCAGGCTGGCAGGTATGTTTCCGCGCATGTCGTTGATGTAGGCGATGTCTCCAAACACTTCAGACTGATCGCACAGCGCGGAGGGGTCCTCGCCGTATACCTGCGAAGCCTCTAGAAACACCTGCTCTGCCTCATCCAGGCTTCCGCGCAACTCCAGATCGCTTCCCAGGTTATAGAGCGCATCGGCGGTCTCGTGGGGCGAGAGATTATGATCACGGGCCTCTTTCACCGCGGATCGAAGCAAACGAACATTTTCGTCATCACGGAAACCATTATCTTCACGATTCCACGCATAGTAGATTTCACTCCAGACTCGCACTGTAGGCGTTATGTCGCGGTGTCGGGACAGCTCGAGCGCATGGGCGGTTAGGGTCTTCCCCAGGTCCATCTGTCCTTGCAGGTACGCGATATTTCCAGAGAATGCTTCCGACTCGGCCTCGGCGTTCAGGTCTCCAGCCGCCTTCGCGCTGGTGATCGTAGTTGTGAACAGCCTCTGCGCATCGTCGAGATCGCCATTTTCATACATCGATTCGGCAAGCCCCAACTGCGCCTCGCGTAAGTCTGCAGGATTCTTGATGTAGTCAGGCAGCATCCTGACACCAAGCTGTAAGAACTCGGGCACAGTCGCGGCTGGTTTGCCGGTGTAGTTTGAGTTCGCAAGCTTGAAGAGGCGGTACAGGAAGGTCTGCATGCGAAGCGCTCGTTGTCCTTCGCGTATTGCCTGTTGCTGTCTCCAGGCTCCGTAACCCAGGCTTCCCAGAATGATTACGTTCATCAGCAGGAAGGCTGCGACCGCCTTCCGATTGCGGCGAACGAACTTGCCGATTCTGTAGATCTTTGTCTGGCGTTGGGCCAGTACCGGCCTGCCATCCATGTAGCGCTGAATGTCACCGGCTAACGCGTCGAGAGAAGGATACCTATCCATAGGCCGCGGACGCAGACATTTGCCGGCAATGGTCGCTAGATCGCCGCTCAAGACTGACCGCAGCCGGCTTGCGGTCAGTCCGCGATTGATTGCCGCCGATTCCGTGATGCTGTGTTGCAGGCTCTCGGGTTCCTGCTCCCTCATGGCGCGCTCGATCATGATGGCCACTGACGACTTGTCGTTGGGACGGTGTCCAGATAGAAGTTCAAACAAGATCACTCCGAGCGAATAGATATCGCAGGAGGTCGTCACCGGGTCGTTCCGCAGTTGTTCCGGGCTGGCGTAAGCGGGAGTTGCCGTAATCGTTGTAGTCAGCAGACTGTCTGGATTGATCAACTTCGAGGTACCAAAATCCAGCAGCTTCACAGTTCCGTCAGGCGTGACCAGAATGTTCGAAGGTTTCAGGTCCAGATGAACAATCAGGTTGCGATGGGCGTACGCAATAGCCTCACAGACCTGGAGAAACAGCTCAAGCCGTTCGGTGATCCCGAGCATCTTGTCATTGCAAAATGCATCCAGGTGAACTCCATTGACGAACTCCATCACCAGATAGGGTTGACCGTCGTTGCCGAGTCCAGCGTCCAGCATCCGGGTGATGTTGGGATGTTCCAACGACGCGAGGATGTGCTGCTCTCGGTGAAACCGCTCGATGAAGGCTGAGCCCGCCGCATGAGGCGCAAGCACCTTCAGCGCAGCTCGTTGTACGACGCCGCCTGCTATTCTTTCGACCAAGTACACCGATCCAAGGCCTCCGGTACCAAGAAGCCGAATGATGGTGTACGGGCCAACCTTGCTGCTCGATACAGCCCCGCTCCGGGAATCCGTTACCTCTGGCCCCACCTCGACATGAGCTCCGCGAAAGATGGCCATCACTCTTTCGAGAACCTCGGGGTCGGCGCAATTCTGTGTCAATATCTGTTCGCGTTCCTCTTCCGGGGCCTGTTCGGCCAGGTGGAACAGAGCCTGCAACTGCTCCCATGTTTCCGCATCTCGTCTCATTCTTGGCTCACTTACCTTGTTGGCGCGAAATGGGAGATAAGTGCGTCATGCGGAATGGAGACGATCGTAGAGCCAGCCCCGCACAAACCTTAAATCGCGGTCGACGCTGGCCGTGGAGATATTAAGCAATTCTGCCGTCTCCTCCACGGTAAACCCCATAAAGAACCGGAGTTCGACCATCCGGCACTTCCGCTGATCCAACATCTCAAGCTCTATGAGGGCGCGGTCCAGATCCATCAATTCTTCCTGCTTTGCGTCTACCCACGACACGCTCTCGAGCAGCGGCACTGGCACCCCGCCGTCACGCTTTTGCCGGTGTTCCGAGCGCGCGTGATCAACCAGGACGCGGCGCATGATACGGGCGGAGAGACTGTAGAAGTGTTCGCGATCTTCGAACCGGAGACTACGTTGGCGAACCAGTTTGAGAAACAGCTCATTCACGACACTGGTGGGCTGAAGCAGATTTTCCGGACGTTCCCCGCGGAAGAGCGCGCCGGCAATGTTCCGCAATTGTGGATATACGAGTTCGAAGAGGTGTTCGGTGGCGCCAGTCTTTCCGCTTTCCCACTCGCGGAGCAATACCGTAATTTCTCCAGGGCCGAACGCGCTCATAATGTCCTCTTGGCGAGAAGATTAGTCTATCTCCAGGGCTGAGCAGCACAACCAAATATTTTGCAGCTCGTGGCTGCTGCCCAAAAAGCGCTTTCACGACTGTACAAATCGGTCAATCGGAATCCCAAACTCGTCCACTTCAGGAAACGTTGCTGCTTTCTTCAACTCAGAATGGCTTATTGGAGCGGCTGCGCAGCATGACGACCCCTTATGCCGGTTCGGGCATCGAAGTGGTGCTCAGAGATCGTTGGGACTCGACTCTTTGTTAAATTGCCCAAACCTTGTGGCTCTTTGCGACAAACTTACGCGGGTTCTCCAGGAGGGCGAACAGACGACGGGTATCAATGGGTGATAACAGTCAATATGGAGTGACCGGTGCCGATTCGCCGACCGTGGGTACGCTGTGAGCGTACGAAGCCCGGCAACGCGAACCAGCGATGCATCGTTGTATAAGCTGCATGGAGCTAAGGTCGTCCACCAGGGATCTGGTAAGCGCTACGCAGACGACAGGAGAACATCTCGGAAGAGGCCATGGAGCTTGCATGGAAGGCGCAACACCAGCACCACAAGCAATATAAAACCAGGCGCGGTCGGTAAGGCCCAGAGGAAGAGTGTCGCAGTAGTCGCCCAAGATGTGCTGGGCTTCGTCTGGACTATTGGAACCACATCCGAGACTGACTCCAGACAGCAATTTGCAGCCTGACAACCAACAAAATAACCCCACGTACTTCGCCGTGTTGACGCGGTTATTCCATATCAGGCCAGTGCACTCATCGAGTTTGCATTTACGTTTTAATCAGGAATATGCCCTTGGTTAGGCGCATCCCCGACCAGGGCCTCGATAGTGTGGCTTGACGAACTGTCTATCGTGCATGGCGAAAAGCGAGACTGTAAGTCGTTGAAAATAAATTGGTTATAATGGTGGAGGCGGCGGGAGTCGAACCCGCGTCCGAAAAAACTTCCAACAGAGAGCGTTCATGCTTTTCCAGCGTTCATCTTTGTCTCGTCATCGACGCTTAGAACGGGCGAAGACGCGGCGACGACCAGTCTGATCAATCTCGTCCGACCCGCTCAGACGGAGCAGGGAAGACCAGCCTACTGTGCGACGATCGGTACAGGCCCGTAGGCGAAGCTTGAGCGATCGGCTACTTAATTATTAAGCAGCAAGAGCGAACTGAGGTTCGGCACTTATGATTTTGGGCGCGATTACGGGTGTACCCACCCCGGCATGCCTCTCTGCCACAAGCAATCCCGTCGAAGCCGTGACGCCCCCATCTGGAGACTGGCACCAACAATGCGTTGGGCACTCAAAGAACTGTTTCCATTATAGGCCAAGGGGCGGCTGCGCGACGGCGCGTACGGATTAGGCGAAGGCGATGATGACTGCGCCGATGGTGATCAGTGAGGCTCCGCCGATCTTGAGCGGGGTGAGGTGCTCGCCGAGGAAGAGCCATGCACCAAGGATGACCAGAACGACGCTCAGCTTATCGACCGGCGCGACGCTGGAAGCGGGGCCAATCTGCAGGGCACGGAAGTAACAGAGCCAGGACAACCCGGTACACATGCCGGAGAGGATGAGGAAGACCCAGCTACGGCGGCCAATATCCATGATTACGTTGTGCTTCTCCAGGCTGATCGCAATGCCCCAGGTAAAGATCAGGATGACGGTGGTGCGGATGGCGGTGGCGAGGTTCGAGTCCACGCCGGAGACGCCAACCTTGGCCAGCAGCGCGGTGGCGGCGGCGAAGAGCGCAGAGAGTAAGGCCCAGAATACCCAAGTCATATCTATCGAGAATACGCGTGTTGCAGGAAGGTGGGGTGTTGAGGACGTGCGTGGGCTTGGCTTGACCAGAGTATATTTCAGGCGTAAATAATTTCAATGAAGAAATTAGCTGGTTATGTCGTGGTCGCCGGTTGGCTGTGTGCGGTAGCGCTAATGGTATGGGGTAGCTCGCAGATGCTGGTCGCGCAACAGTTGCCTGTGGAAGTGGGTTCGCCGACGGATCCGGCAGTGCATGAAAAGCTGGGGCTGCCCCGGCCAGCCAGCCCGTCCCTGCCAACGCTGTTTCTGGTGGGTGACTCGACGGTGCGCAACGGGCATGGCGATGGTGCGAACGGGCAGTGGGGCTGGGGAGAGCCGCTGGTCGACCTGTTCGACACCAGCAAGATCAACGTGGTGAACCGGGCCATCGGCGGTCGCAGCAGCCGGACGTACATCACCGAGGGCCACTGGGCGGATACGCTGGCGTTGATGAAGCCCGGGGACGTGGTGCTGTTTCAGTTTGGGCATAACGACTCCGGCCCGCTGGACGATACGGCTCGCGCTCGGGGGACGATTCCGGGGACTGGTGATGAGAGTCGTGAGATTGAGAATCCGATCTTGAAGCGGCACGAGACGGTCCACAGCTATGGCTGGTACATGCGGCAGTATGTTCGGGATACCGTGGCGAAAGGTGCGATTCCAGTGCTGTGTTCGCCGATTCCGCGCAAGACCTGGAGGGATGGTAAGGTGGTCCGCAACCACGACAACTACGGTGGATGGGCGCAGGCGATTGCCAAGCAGGAGCATGTACGGTTTGTGGATTTGAACGAGATTATCGCCCGCCGCTACGACGCGTTGGGCGAGGCGAAGGTGGAGACGCTGTTTGCGGATCCGCATACGCATACCAGCCGGGCCGGTGCGGAGTTGAATGCGGAGTGCGTGGTGGCGGGGTTGAAGGCGCTAACGGATGATCCGGTGGCGAAGGATTTCTCTGCCAAGGGACAGGCGATAGCGCCGGATGCTGGACGGTAGCGGCTGACCGTGTGACCGGGGTGCTCAGCGCTCGCTAGAGTTCGGCTGATTCCAGGTCGACATACTGCCACTCACCGCGTTCGATGCCAGCACGAATCTGGGCCGGTGTGCGGCCGAGCTTGGTCTGCTGGTAGGCATAGACGCCTTCGCGCATACAGGTGGAGCAGACAGCTCCGTGGGTACCTTCGAAGCAGCTATGCAGGCTCTTGTGGCCAAGTTCGCGGTCGCAGCGGCAGTAGCACGGCTGCTGATAGATGACGTTGGGAACCTTGGCGGCCATCTTGTAGGCGGTCACCTGGTAGGCGTGGGTGAAGTAGACGCCGGTCAACTGGTCGCCACTGAGCAGTTTAGGCAGCTCCTTGGTGGGGGCGGTGGGATGGTAGGCGGGGATGTCGTTGGCAGGGTTCGACCATTGTGCCGATGCAGCCATTGTGACCAGCCCGAGCGTGAGGCAACCGAGGATTCGCTTCATGACACGATCATAATCCCGCGGGGTAGGCCGTACGCAAGCTGCTAATTATTAAGGAGGATCTGACGGGTTGCTGCATTCCCATAGGAATCGAAAGAGAGATTTAGGCTAAGGGGTGGGAATTTACTACGAGCGAAACTGCCTGCGAGCAAAAAAAACGGCACGGACGGTATTTTGTACGTGCCGGGAGGCCAGTGACGCAACTTGCTTCAACCTGTGATCGGCGCTGTGTGCGGATCGTTAGGGTTGAAAAACTTTACGAATGGAAACTTCACACATCCGTACTCAGAACTATACCATGAGAAGGCCGACTCGTCTTGTCCCGTATGGTGGAATAGAAGACCGTAGTTCTACTATGGTGCAATTGGCAGGCCCTGATACCTCCTGGCGGCGATCGATGCTGGTTAACTGATAGATTCTGCTGGGCTTGAAGGGCGACATCTGGCTGGTATCTCCGAGGCGTTTTCTTTGTGAATGAACGAATAATTTTTATCTCCGCAGCGTTGCTGGCCGAGATAAGTGCCGCAACGGTGTTCTCTCTGTTACTGCCGAACAATCCGCTATGCGCCTTGACCCCGGACCGTGCGAATTACGTTGGCTGGCATACAACGGCCGCGATCAGCTTGTGGCTGCTGGTGCTGGCCGGTGCGTGGCTGGTACTGGGAGGACAGTTGTTTCGCAGTCGTCAGCACCATGGCACAAAACTCAAGTTTCTGGCCAGCCTCTGCTCTGCAGGCGTGGTGATCGACATGGTGGTGAGCTTGTATCAGTACGAAGGGTCGCAGGATAGTATGCCGTGGAAGACTTCAACTGGCCAGATACTGACGGGGTTGGGGGTTCAGGCGGCGTTGTATGTCACATCGTTTGCCGCCGTAGTGGCTGGCTCGTTCCTGTTTCGGCGGGAGCGGCACGACGCGATGACGCCACCTCCGCGATTCGGACGCCATTGAGGCGGGACGCACTGAGGCCGGTGGTGGCGGCGATCGGAGTGATTTAGAGGAAGGTCTGGCTGATGGCGGCTGCCATATCGGCGTCGCGTTGGGTGATTCCGCCGGCGTCGTGGGTGACCAGACCGAGCGTCACACGGTTGTAGCGGATATCGATGTCGGGGTGGTGTCCGGCCTGTTCGGCGAGTTCGGCGACGCGGTTGACAAAAGCCATGGCCTGAACAAAGTCGCGGAATGTCCATTCGCGAACCAGCTTGCCGTCGTGCAGCTTCCATTGAGGCTGGGCGCGCAGAAGTTCCTGAAGCTGGGTTTCATTCAAAGCAGACATGGCAAGACCTCACAGTAGAGATGCTAGTCCGCGCGTGGCGGGGGTGCAACTGCTGGCCGACACAGGCGAGCGGAGAGCTCGTCGGGAGACAGATGCTGGAGCTGCTCGCGGAGGCTGATCCAGGAGTCGGGGGGTAGCTGGAGAAAGACCTTTACGATCTCCGGATCGAACTGGCCGCCGGCACAGCGTTCGATCTCGGCGCAGGCCATGGCAAAAGTGGTTCCTTTGCGATAGGGCCGGTCGGAGGTCATGGCGTCCAGGGTGTCGGCGAGGGCAAAGATGCGGGCACCTAGGGGAATCTGCTCGCCCCGGAGACCGCGTGGATAGCCCTTGCCGTCAAAGCGTTCCTGGTGGGAGTAGACGATCTCGGCGGCCTCGCGGAGGAAGGGAATCTTGCGAACGATCTCGTAGCCGCTGGCACAGTGCTCGCGCATGATGGCCATCTCGTCAGGGTCGAGCTTGCCGGGTTTGAGCAGGATACGGTCGGGTGTGGCGATCTTGCCGATGTCGTGGAGGAAGGCACCGCGAGCGATGATGCGTAGCTCATCGGCGTTGAGCCCCATGGCCTGGGCGATGGCGATGGTGTAGGCGGTGACACGGCGTGAGTGGCCCTCGGTCTCTTCGTCGCGCAGATCGAGAGCATCGCCCATTGCCTGCAGGGTGGCGTCGTAGCTGCGTTCCAGATCCTGCATGGTGGTGCGCAGACGGGTGGTTCGCGCGGTGATGATGTCTTCGAGATTCTGGCGGTACTCCGCGTTCTGCTTCAACAGGCGTCCATGCTCGATAGCGCGGGTGACGACACTCTCCAGTTGCACGCGCTCGAACGGCTTGACGAGATAGTCGATGGCCCCACGACGAAAGGCTGTAGTGGCGACATGGACGTCCTGAACGGCAGTGATCATGACGACGGGGGTGCCAGGATGCTCGATGCCAATGGTATCGAGCAGACTGAGACCGTCGGTACCGGGCATCATAACGTCGGAGACGACGAGATCGAAGGCGGGGCCTTCCTGCATGCGGAGGAGGGCTTCGTCGGCGCAGTTGGCCTGGGTGGGCCGATAGCCGCTGTGCTCCAGCAGTGCTGCGACTATGCCGCGCACGGCATCTTCATCATCCACAACCAGGATTCGTTCGTGCGGCATAGGCAGACACCCCCTCCCTCGCGCTGTCCTTGGTGCAACAGCATTGTGGGCGCAACTCTTTTCCGGTTATCGGCAGAGAGTTGCGCCCCCATGAGTGCTAGTTGGAGTGATGGGGAGGGTTAGCAGTTCTTTTTTGCGGCGAGGGCGGCGCGGCGTTCGGTGGCCCAGCCGGGCTTGGTCACCTGGCGGCTGCGGCCGAGTGCAAGCGCTCCGGCGGGTACGTCCTCGGTGATGCAACTACCAGCCGCAACATAGGCTCCAGCCTCCAGTGTGACCGGCGCTACCAGCGTAGAATCCGAGCCGACAAAAACGCCATCGCCGATGGTGGTGAGGTGCTTGTGGACGCCATCGTAGTTGCAGGTGATGGCTCCGGCGCCGATGTTGACTCCCGCACCGATGACGGCATCGCCGAGGTAGTTCAGATGGTTTGCCTTGGAGCCCTTGCCGAGCGTGACTTTCTTGGTCTCGACAAAGTTGCCGACGTGAGCGCCCTCGCCGATGCGGCTCTCCGGACGCAGGTGGGCGTAGGGGCCAAGCAGTGCTCCGTCGCCGACGACAGCACCGTCGAGCACGCAGCCGTTGCGCACCAGAACGCCGTCGCCCAGGGTTGAGTTTTGCACCACGGAGTAGGAGCGGATGCGCGACTCTATCCCGATGGTGGTTGCGCCGAGCAACTGGACGTAGGGCTCAATGACGGTATCGGCGCCGACGTGAACTTCGGGATCGATGACACAGGTTTCAGGGCGGAAGATGGTGACGCCCTGGGCCATCAACTGCCTGGTTTTGGCCAGGCGCATGGCGGCGTCGAGATGCATCATCTCGGCGATGGTGTTGGCACCGAGCACCTCGTCCACACTGTCGGCCTTGACGGCGACGACGCGTTCCCCGTCTTCCACCAGCATGGCGGCGACATCGGTGAGGTAGAACTCGCCGTGGGCGTTGTTGGTGGAGAGCAGATCGAGCTTGGCGAACAGCTTGTGGGTCTCGAAGCAGTAGATGCCGGAGTTGATCTCGGGTGCGCCAAGCTGCTCGGGACGCAGGGATTTCTGCTCGACGATGGCGGTGACTTCGGGGCCGTCTTCCCGCGCACGCAGGACGCGACCGTAGCCGGTAGGGTCCGGGGGCACAGCGGTCAGGATGGTCATGGCGGCGCGCTCCAGCAGGTGCAGATCGCAGACGGCCTGGATGGTCTCGGGGCGAATGAGCGGCACGTCACCGGAGAGGACCAGCAGGTGCTTGGGAATCTCTGCGCCGGAGAGGGTGAAATAGGCCTTGACCATCTGCAGTGCGTGGCCGGTGCCGCGTTGCTCGGCTTGCAGGACGAAGCGGATGCCGGTCGCTTCGACAGCAGCCTTCACGCGGTCGGCCTCGTGGCCCACGATGCAATAGATCTGCTCTGCCGGAACGACATGTTTCGCGGCGGCGATGACATGCAGCAGCAGGGCGCGTCCGCCGATCTCGTGCAGAACCTTGGGCCGCTTACTCTTCAGCCGCGTACCCTTGCCCGCAGCCATAATTGCAATCGCAAAACCTGTTGTATCCATAGTGCCGTTATCTTCTCACGTTGGGTCGTTGGGTTTCGATCCCACCTTGGGCGCAGAAAAAGCAGGGAAAACCTCTCCCTGCCAACTCTGGGTTGATTTACTTGCTGGTTTTGGCCGGGGGCGGCGGGATGGTGATATCCAGTTGATTTACCGGGCCCAGTTCGGAGAGTGGCGGCTTCAACTCTGACTCGTTGCCCACAACGACGATGGCGAGTTTGGAGACGTCGATATATTTGTTGGCGACGCGGGAGACGTCGGCTGCGGTGACGCCTTCGATGCCGGTCTTGTACTTCTCCAGCGTGTCTGCCGGGTAGTTGTAGAAGGCCAGTACGACCTGCTCGTTGAGCGTCTTGTCGCGGGAGTCGTAGTGGAAGACGAAGGAGTTGAGCACCTGTTCCTTGGCCTTGCGCAACTCCTCGGGGGTGGGGGGATCCGTCTTGAGGCGCTTGATCTCGTCCAGCATGGCCTTGGTGGCGGCGACGGTCGAGGTGCTCTTGGTACCGGCACCGACCCGGAACATGCCGGGGTGATCGTATGCGACGCCGTAGCTTCCGCCGACGCTGTAGGCCAGACCCAACTTGGTACGCACGTTCTGCACCACGCGCGAGCCGAAGCCGCCGGAGAAGATCTCATTCATCACACTGAGCGCGTAGTAGTCGGGGTTGCTGCGCTCCGTGCCCAGTCCGACGATGTAGACGTTGGACTGGTCCACGTCGCTCTTATTGGCAAAGTAAACGCCGGGCTGGGGGCCGGGAAACTGCTGCTGGGTGGTGGCCAGAGCCGTGACGCGCGGCAGCGGTTCAAAGGCCTTGCGGAGGGTGGCTTCCATATCGGCGGCATCGAAGTCTCCGGAGAGCGCGACGATCATGCCGTTGGGCACCACGGTACGCTCGTGCCAGGCCTTCAGGTCATCGATCGTGACAGAGTCGACGGTGCTGTAGGTGGGGCGGCGGGCGTAGGGGCTGGTGGCTCCGTAGACGATGGCGCTGGCTTCTCGGCTGGCGATACCGCTGGCGTCGTCGTTCTGGCGTGCGATGCCAGTCTCGATCTGGCGCTTGGCCAGTTGCAGCTTGTCTTTGCTGAAAGCTGGATGCAGCAACAGGTCCATGGTCTGGGCGAAGACCATGGGAAAGTCACCCTTGAGGCTGGACCAGGTAACAGAGGTGGTAGCGATGCCGTTGGAGGTCTCGATGCTGGCAGCTTTGGCCTCCAGCCGATCGTCCATTACGTCACCGTTGACTGTGGGGGTGCCGCTGGTGCGCCAGGTTTCGCCGTACAGGCTGACCAGTCCGATCTTGTCCGCGGGTTCATCGCGACTGCCGCCGCGGATGAGGATGGTGCCATTGATGAAGGGCAGTTCATGGTCTTCCTGCAGGAAGAGGACCAGGCCGTTGGCAAGCTCAACACGTTTGGGCTGTACGGGTTTGAAGGCGTGGAGCGGCGGGATCGGAATCTTCTTCCAGGGCTGGGCTACGGCGGCGGCCGGGGTAGGTGTAGCTGCGGGTTTGGCCGCAGCCTGACCGAAGGCCATCGTGCTGAGCGCAGGAGCGGTAACGATCAGGCCCAGGGTGACAACACAGCGTCCCATGGCTGCCAGCTTGTTTGCAGTACTCTTCACTTGGAACCTCCAGCGCTCTTGGCTGCACTTTGCGGGGCGGCAAACTCGATTCGCGCGCTCGTTCGATTGCTCTCGATAAATATCTTGTTGGCGACGCGGCGGACATCTTCCTTGCTGACGGCGTCGACCTTCTTCAACTGGTTGAAGAGTTCGCGCCAGTCGCCGTAACGGGTCTGATACTCGGCGAGTTGATGAGCGAGGCCTTCGTTATCGGCAAGGCCACGCAGCAGGTCGGCCTTGGTGCGGGTCTTGTAGCGTTCCAGTTCGGCGTCGGAGATGTCTTCGGTCTTTAGCCGGTCCAGCTCTTTGTGGATGGCGACGCGCATCTCGTCAGGGGTGTGTCCGGGCAGAGGTACGGCGTAGACCGCGAAGAGGCCTGGGTACTTGTCTCCGGGGAATCCGCTGAAACCCGCTGCTGCTGCGGCGATGCGCTGGTCGCGAACCAGGCTGCGGTAAAGTCGAGCGGTGCGGCCGTTGGAAAAGATGTCGCTGATGGCGTCGTAGACCGCATCGTCGGGGTCGCGGTAGTCGGGGCGATGGTACCCCTCCAGGTAGAAGGGCTGGGTGGCTTCGCGGATGACCACGGACTTCTCGGCAAACTGCGGCGGCTCTACGGTGGTCATCGGTTCTGGCTTGGGGCCGGCAGGGATGGCGCCGAAGTAGCGCTCCAGCATGGGCATGGTCTCGCTGGCCTTTACGTCGCCGACGACGGCGATCACCATGTTGGCCGGCACATAGTACTTCTTGTGAAACTCCGCGGCCTCGGTGGCCGAGACCTGGCTGATCTCACTCTCCCAGCCGACGCCGGGGCGACCGTAGGGATGAGCGACGTAGGCGGTGGCCAGAAACTGCTCGACCATGCGGCCAGTGGGGGAGGAGTCGATGCGCATGCGGCGCTCTTCCTGCACCACGTCGCGCTCCTTGTAGAACTCGCGCTCAACCGGGTGGCCGATGCGT